>JAKSPW010000117.1 GCA_024404435.1 Clostridia bacterium
CGTCAGCATAGCGGCGTCTGACGAGCAGAGGCTTTGCGGTGAACGTGTCCCACGCGACGATCTCGGCGTCCGTCAGCTCGACCTCGGCGAGATATCCCGCATCGTCTTCTTCAGCGGAGTCGGAAGGCATGGCGGAGAGCTCCGGCACCTTCATGTCTGCTCTGCCCGCAGAGTTCCACTGACCGCACCATACGCCGCCCTTGCCCTTGACCTTGATGCCGCAGAGCTCGGAGAGGTCTCCGCCGTTCATGAGAGCAAGATCGTCCATGTCGGCGAGAAATTCGCGTCCGACGTGAGTCGAGAACTGCGGAAGTCCCGTGAGGAGAACGCCGCCGTTCCTGACGTAGTCCTTCAGCTTGCCGTAGTCAGCGTCCGTTATCGTGTTCCAACCGAGGTTCAGCAGGAGCGCGTAGTTATTGATGTAGCCCTGCTCCGCTTCGACCGGTACGCAGTCGAAGTCGCCGTAGGGAGTTCCCGCGAAGAAGAAGCGGCGCTTGTCGTGCTTCTGCAGGAACGGATGAGCGCATGCTCCCGGCATCAGCACGTCAAGCACGGCGCGGCTCTTTTCGGGTTGACCGTGGCTCCATTCCTTTGCGGGATTGCCGTACTTGCCCCAGACGGAGTAGTGCGGGTCCTGCTCAACGTCGCAGATGAATCCGTTGAACGGTGCGGCGTATCTGCCCTCGAGATATGCGATGCGGCGGGTGTTTTTGCCGTGTCTCGGGTGAGTCTTGACGAAGCGGTAGAAGGCTCTCGTCATGTCTCTCTTGCCGCCCGTGCAGAGGTCGTCCCAAGCCTGCCTTTCCTCTTTGAAGAGGCAGAAGAGCGAGTCTTCCTCATAGATGACCTCGGCACCCATCATCCACGGCTGGAAGAGGGAGAGGAAGTACTGTCCGAGGTGGTTTTCGTGATACGGCTGGAAATTGTGCTGGATCGCGATATGTACGCCCCAGTTACCCTTGCCGAGTGATTCTGCCGCGGGACGCGCCTGACTGAGAAGCGCCTGAGTATTGCCGACCATCGTTTCGGCTCTTACGAAGTCCGCACCGGAGATGAACG
Organism: Clostridia bacterium; assembly: GCA_024404435.1. Classification (GTDB taxonomy): domain Bacteria; phylum Bacillota; class Clostridia; order Oscillospirales; family CAG-272; genus RUG11130. The sequence continues at coordinate 1,060 of JAKSPW010000117.1, forward strand.
CGTGGCGGATGCCGCCGGATGCGTCGCCGAAGGCGACTGTCTTATATTCCTCGTGCGTTCTGTCGATCTCTTCTTTGAGGTATGCCTGATACTTCTCGGTCGCTTCCTTCATGTCCGCGGATATGTCTCCCTCCTGCGGATCGTATGCGTAGACGGCGCCCGAATACTCGTGCTGACCGCAGTCGTGAAAGCGCTCCGCCGCCGCTTTCGCGAGCGTGGGGTTGAGGTCGTGCTGACAGCCCGCCGCCCAGATGTTGTGAGTGCGGCAGAACTCGCCCCAGCGCGTGAGGCTCTCTTCCGTCACGGGGATATCGTCCATGAAGCTGCGGAACAGAACGTAGTTGCCGAGTCTCGTTCTCTCGGTGTAATCGAGCAGCCAGTCCATGAAGCCGTTGTCGTCGTGCGGCACGACGGTCATGTCGTAGCCGACCTTGACGGGATTTTCTTCCTCGGGGATGTCGTAGACTTCGACTGTTTTCGAGTCTTTTTCGGTCGATACTGTCTGAGTGCCCGCCTTATCAAATGAAAGCTTAAATTCGTTCCAGCCTTTTTTGCAGGAAACGGTCAGCTCTTTGCCGCCGCAGTTCACCGTGATACCGTGATCACCCGTCGAGAAGACCTTTCCCGTGAGAGTTTCGGAAAGGAGCATCCATTCGGGGACGCTCACTTCTCCGTCGTCGCGCGTGCAGTTCTTCGTCGTGATGCGCTCGAAGGCGAGGCTGTACTCATCATGGCAGTTCTTCAGCGTCAGCGTGTGAGTGCCCGACGGGAGTTCGACTCTCTGCCACTCGTCCTCGAGGATCTGCATATAAATATCGTGCTGACGGAAGTAGCGTGCAAAGCGTAAAGCGAGCTTGCCGTCGCAGTACAGCTCCATCGGAACGTAGCCCGCGACCTGCTCTTCCTTACCGCCCTTGTATGCGGGCGCCGCCATTGCGGTGAGGTGGATGAGAGTTTCCTCATAATCGTGCGTTCTTTCCGGCACGTCGACCTTGAAGTCCACGCTCTTTCCGGCGTCGAGCCACGCGAGACGCATTCTTGCAAAGTAATGAACGGGAAGTCCGAGCGCGTCGGCGTCAAGCTCAGTTTCGCCGTCCTTCAGTGGTCTGCGGAACCAGAGATAATCGGTCTTCGTGACGATGATACTGCATCCGAGGTACTTCGGCCCGACGGGGAATTCGATCCTTCCCTTTTCGATGATGTCGCGTGCCGAAAACTCCGCGTCGGCGGATGCGGTGTGAAGGTAAAACTTCGCATCTTCCGAAACTTCCGCAACGAATCTCACGCCCGAAAGTCCTCTCTTCGTGCGGCTCTCCCATTTTGCCTCCGGGAGCTCAGTTTCCACGGCGCAGTGGCCCGGTCCGAACCAGATCACGGGGTAGTCGAGCTTATAGGTGTTGAGTATTTCTCCGCCGTCGACGGAAAGAGTGCCATCCCAGACGAACTGCGGGTGATAGAGTCTGCGTGAGTAAAGATACTGGTAGCCCCAGTCGATCCTGAAATCAAGTTTCATTGTTTTACCTGCCTTTTATACCGTTTTCTTCTGAAGAAGTGTGAACAGATCGGAATATATCTTGTCTCTTTCGCACCGCTTTACCATTATGACTCTTGCTTCTTTATCGAAGTACTGCCAGTTGCCCTGCAGGTCGACCGTCCTTCTGTCGACCTCTTCGGTCTCGAAGAAATCGGTGGCGTTTCTGACAAAGGCGATAGAGGCGATGTCCCAGATGATCCTGATCTTCGAGTGTCTTTCGCCGTCTTCGGTGATCGGCGCGGACTCTACTCTGTTCACGAGGTCGCAGAGGTAGTTGCCGATCTCGCCCGCTTTGTCTCTGAGGTAATATTCAAGCTCGGCGGTCGTTGTATAGAGCTTTTCCGTCACGCCTGCTGCGGGGATGATGACGAGCGGGATGCCGCACTCGAAGATGACCTTCGCGGCGTTTCTGTCCTGCTCAAGGTTGTATTCGTTCGCGTGACCGTTGGAATACGGATTCGATCCGATGAGCACGACGACTGCTTTTTCGATGATCGACGGGTCCATGAGGATCGCGGACGCGACGTTCGTGAAGCAGCCGATCACTGCGATGTAGACCATGTCCTTCGATTCGCGGCAAATCCTTACGATGTTCTCGGCGGCCTCGCTCACGACGGGAGTGACCATGTTTTTCATGTACGACTCCGAGCCGTGGTAGCAGGGCACATTCTTCTTGCCCTCCGGATCGCACATATCTCTGATCTTCTTCATTTCGTCATAGCAGCGGTACATGCTGTGACTTACGCCCTGCTCATCATAGCACGGCGCGGCACAGAGGGCTTTCAGGTCGATGTCGTCGGCAAGCATGGCATAAGCGACTGCAAACTGGTCGTCCGTCTCGTTTGCGGTGTCGGTGTCGAGGATGACGGACTTGCTTCTTGACATTTTGCTTTCTTCAAATATGTTGAAAAGATTGAAATTATGTCTGTACATTTTTTGCCTCAATTCTTATAATACTTGTCCGCGTCCTTCAGGACGTTGAAGAAGTCACTGTAAATGATGTTTCTCTGTGTGCGGCTGTTGTAGTCCGCCATTATCATCTTTCTGCCGTTGTTAAGCGGTCTCCACTTTCCGGCGGCATCGATCGTCTTACTGTCCTCGATAAAGTACTTCATCGCCTTGTCGGGATTTCTGATGAACGCGATCGCACCGATGTCCCAGATGGTGCGGATGCAGGAGTTGCACTTGCCGTCGACGTAGCTCGGGAATTCCTGTTCGTCGTATCTTTCGACGAGATAGTTTCCGATCTTGCCCGATCTGCCCTCGGAGCAGAAATAGTACATCTCGCCCGTGAAGGTGTAGAGCTGCTCCGAGCACTCTCCCGCGGGGATGGTGACGACGGGGATGCCGCTCGACATGATGAGCCTTGCGGCGTTTCTGTCCTGACCGAGGTTATATTCGTTAGCGTCTCCGTCAAACATGTACGGCTTCTGTCCGCCGATCATGACGATAACGGCCTTGTCGATGATCTCCGGATGAAGAAGGATCGCCGAGGCAACGTTCGTGTAGCATCCGATCATCGCGATGTAGACGATATCGTCTGCTTCGTTCACGATCCTGCCGATGTTCTCTGCCGCCTCGCAGATCTGAGGCGTGAACTGATTTTTCATATAATCGTCGGCACCGAGATAAACGGGAGTGTTCAGTTTGTTCTCGGGGTCGATGCGAGAATGAACGTGAAGTATCTCGTCATAGCTTGCTTTAGTTCCGCTTTTCACCGAGTCGACTCTCGGATTATAAAAAGGAGCGGCGGTGATCGCAAGCAGATCGATGTCATCTGCAAGCAAAGCGTAGGTGATGGCAAACTGATCGTCTATCTCACAGCCGGTATCCGTGTCAAGTATCAGTTTCTTGTGTTTGCAGGTCCTGAGATGCTCGAGGATCTTTTCGATATCAAAGTCGTGATTCATTTTCTGACCGTACCTTTCTTGTCAAATAGTGTTCAATCATATTATATATTTTTTTCTGACAAAAAACAATTGTTTCGGCGTGAAAATTTTATTTTGGGACGAAAAGCCGAGGGAACTTTCACTCGATGAGACGATAAGCAATAAAAAATATGGTATTTTGTTAAAATCCCTTGAAAATGGCGGCGCATTATTATATAATATATTTGAATTTTGGTTTATGAAAAATGCCGAAAGGACTGTTTCCGATAATAGATCGGAACGGTCGTTTTTTGCGATTTCAGAGGGGATGTGACATAATGTTCAAGATCGGATTCGACAACGAGAAATATCTGAAAATGCAGTCTGAGCATATTCAGGAGAGGATCAAGAGCTTCGGCGGGAAGCTTTACCTTGAGTTCGGCGGAAAGCTTTTCGACGACTTTCATGCGTCCCGCGTACTGCCCGGCTTCGCTCCCGAAAGCAAGATCCACATGCTGATGAAGCTGAAGGATCAGGCTGAGATCGTCATCGTCGTTTCGGCAGAAGCCATCGAGCAGAACAAAATGCGCGCAGACCTCGGCATCACCTACGACATGGACGCGATCAGACTCATCGACGCGTTCACGGAGATCGGACTCTACGAAGCGGAACTGAACGGAAAACGGGTCGGCGCCTTTGAGCTTGCTCCCGGCTGGACCAACTACAAAAAGCGTCTGCAGGTGCAGGAATACGACGTATCGGCAATGCTGAAAGAGAATAACGTCCTCACGCTGACGCTCGGC
>JAKSPW010000118.1 GCA_024404435.1 Clostridia bacterium
GGCCGTATGGTGGAAACAATAGGGCTCGAACCTATGACCCTCTGCTTGTAAGGCAGATGCTCTCCCAGCTGAGCTATGCTTCCGTACTCGCGGGCATCCTTGCCTCGCGACGTTTTGTATTATATCATATATGCCCCTCCTTTGTCAACCCTTTTTTTCAGTTTTTTTGGGTTTTTTTTGCGTTTTTTTAAGGGGCACAATATATGCCGTTATTTCCTCGCGGCGGCCACAATATGCCACCTTTCGGTTGACTCGTCGGGAGCGCTCATTTCCGTGTTTCCGTAGAATCCGACGACCTCGAGTCCCGCGTTCAGGAGCATTCCGAAAAGCTCTTCCTTCCCATAGCATCTCTCGCTCACGACTCCGTCACGGCGCGAATATCTGCCGTCACTGCCGCGCTCGAAGACGGTCAGGCGGAAGTCGCACGTCTCCCCGCCGTCGGAGAGTCTGTTCTGCCACACGCAGACCGCGCCGTCCTCCTCGAGGACGTAGTCGTTGTCGGCGTACACGTTTTTGAACTTATACGGAGTGTTGACGTCGAAGATGAAAAGGCCGTCGGGATCAAGATAGTTGTGCACGAGTCCGAAGCACCGCGCAAGCTCCTCCGAGTCCGTGATATGATTCACTCCGTCGAGGCAGCAGACTATCGCTCCCATCGTGCCGTAGAGCTCGAAGTCGCACATATCCCCCTCGAGGAACAGCACGCCCGTCACTCCTTCTCCCGCTGCTCTGCCGTAGGCGCGGGAGAGCATATCGGGCGAGATGTCGAGCCCCGTCATGTCGTATCCGCGGCGCGCGAGCTCGAGCGTCATCGAGCCCGTTCCGCACCCGAGGTCGAGCACGAGCTCCGGCTTCTTTCCCATGTGCTTTTCAAAGCATTTTTCAAGAAAATCCGCCCATTTTTTATAGTCAACGTCCACGTTCAGCCTGTCGTAGGCCTCCGCGAGTGCCGAGTAGCCGTTCATGTTTTACCTCCTGAGTTTTAAGCCTTAAGCCTTAAGCCTTAAGCCTTAAGGACTATATTTTAAGCATCAGCGTGGTGATCATTCGGTTAACTTCATCTAAGAGGGAAAAAGCCAAATGAGTTTCAGACTCATCTAAATATTTCAAACGAATACAGATAAGCAGCTGGGTCTCGAGCTCCATAAGTGATCCATTGGCGATCCCCAAGAAATTCTTAAACTCATTGTCTGTTTTTCTGCCTTTTCCCTCGGCAATATTTGACGGAATTGAAACAGCAGAACGCCTCATTTGATTTGCCAAAGCATATTTTTCTTCTTCGGGCAATTTCTTGACGAGCCGATACACTTCGCTTACCAAATCCATCGCTTTTTGCCAAACAGTCAGGTCTTTATAATTCATGTATGCCATCTTCTCTACCTTTTTCAGCTTTCTTAATAAAGCTTAAGGCTTAAGGCTTAAGCCTTAAGGCTATTATACAATATCCGTGAGGCTTTTTCAAGTGTCAGAAGATGAGATTCACGAGGACGCAGAGCGCGTAGCCGATAAAAGTCGGGATGAGTGCCGCGGCGAGAGTCCACCTCACGCTTCCCGTCTCGCGTCTGACGGTGATGATCGTCGTCGAACACGGCCAATGGACGAGCGTGAAGATCAGCACGCACACCGCCGTCTTCGCCGTCCAGCCGTTCGCGGAGAAGATCGCGGGCAGAACGCCGAGGCTTCGGACGGGCGATATAACGCCGCCCGACGCGTAGCCGAGCATCATCAGCGGAAGCGTGATCTCGGCGGCGGGAAGAGCAAGCATGAACGCGGTCAGGATGACCCCGTCCATTCCCGCAAGGCGCCCGATCGGATCGAGAGCGGACGTGAGATACTCAAGGATCGGGACGGAGTCTATCTTCACTCTTCCGAGCGCCCAGATGACGAGTCCCGCAGGTGCCGCGACCGCCGCTGCTCTCCCGAGCACGAAGAGAGTTCTGTCGAAGACGGAGCGCACGATCACCTCTCCCACTCTCGGCGCTCTGTACGGCGGAAGCTCGAGCGTAAACGACGAGGGCTCACCGCGGAGCACGGTTTCCGAGAGGAGAAGCGACACGGCAAAAGTGAGAGTGATCCCGAGCGCGACGGCGGCGCACATGACAGCCGTCGGAAAAATGCCGCTTTTTACACCGGAAAGGGCGCAGAGCACCGAGATCAGCGCCGCCATCACGGGGAATCGCCCGTTGCACGGCACAAAGCCGTTCGTGAGGATCGCGACGAGCCGCTCGCGCGGAGAGTCGATTATCCTGCAGCCCGTGACGCCCGCGGCGTTGCAGCCGAAGCCCATCATCATCGTCAGAGCCTGCTTCCCGCACGCGCCGCACTTCTTGAAGCAGCCGTCGAGGTTGTACGCGACGCGCGGCAGGTATCCGAGGTCCTCGAGGAAGGTGAACGTCGGAAAGAAGATCGCCATCGGAGGAAGCATCACGGAGACCACCCAGAAGAGCACGCGAAGCGCACCGTCGCAGACGGCAGAGGTGACACTCTCCGGCACACCGACCGCTATGAGTGCTCCTCTCACGAAGTTCTCGACGTGCGACAGTACAAAAGAAAGCCCGTCGGAAAGCGGTCCTGCGCCCTTCAGAGTGATGAAAAAGACGACGGCGAGCAGGAGCGCCATGATCGGGAAAGCCGTGAATTTGCCCGTGAGGATCCTGTCGAGCCGTCTGTCACGCGAGGCGGCGTCCGCAGGCCTTTCGGAGCAGGAGGCGGCAATAAGAGAAGCTTCCGATACCGGATCAATCTCCCTCGTCTCCCGCAGCACCGGCGAGCTCAGAACCTTTGACAGAACCTCCTTCAGTCCCTCGAGCCCGACTCCCTGTCTTGCCGCGCACGGGACGGTGGGAACGCCGAGCAGCGACGCGAGCTTATCCGTGTCCACCGTGATCCCGCGGGAGCCCGCCTCGTCCATCAGATTCACGCACACGACGGTCGGCACTCCCGTGTTCATCACCTGCAGGGCAAGGATGAGATTCCTCTCGAGGCAGCACGCGTCGCAGACGACGATCACGGCGTCCGGCGGCAGTCTCCCGCCGCCCGCGCTCTCCCCGCATATGTATTTCCTCGCCACCTCTTCCTCGGGAGAATGAGAGGCGAGAGAGTAAGTGCCCGGCAGGTCGACGAGGGTCACTCTCCCCGCGGGAACGGTGAAGGTGCCGAGTGCTCCCGCGACTGTCTTTCCGGGCCAGTTTCCGGTATGCTGATGCATGCCGGTCAGCGCGTTGAAAACGGTGCTCTTGCCGACGTTCGGATTTCCCGCAAGCGCGACCGTGAAGTTTTTATCCGTACTCATACCGAAATGTATTCCCCCGACAGCGTCGGGGAAGCGCGGGGCGTGATTTGCTTTTCAGCTCCCCGCGCCGCTTGTTCTGCGGCAAAGGACCGTGTCCGCGTCCTCGTTTCTCAGCGCGATGACGGCACCGCGTATCTCGTATGCCGACATCCCGCCGATCGGGCTGTGGCCGACGCAGACGACGTGCGTTCCGTCGGTGAGCCCGATGTCCCGAAGCCTGCCGGCGATGCCGCGGCACGGATCGCGTATCCCGCAGACAGTCAGCACGTCTCCTTTGCCTGCCTCCGAAAGGCGGAGTTCTTTCTTGTATGTCATGATCAAACCAGCCGAAACCTGTCGTGAACGGATCGCTCCGTTGATTTCAGTATATCCAGAAGGTCACTTTTCCGGCACAAAAAAATCATTGTGCCGGAACACAATGATTTCTTATTTCTTTCCGGTCGAGCCGAAGCCGGCCACGCTGCCGGCAGCCGTTCAAATGCTATTCCGGATGAGCAGGCATCCCACAACGACTGCGGCAATAACTGCGGCGGCGATCAGGCATCTGACCGTGTGAGACGGTTTAATCTTCGCGCTGACGAATCTGACCTCACGGCCCGCCTTCTCCGAAATTAACGCGCGGAACGCGTCAATGTCTCCGCCCTCGATTGCTTCCTTTTTTATAAGGTGAGCTCTCGTCTCTGTGACGTAGATCAGGAAAAGGTTCTCGCTTTCGCGCACCTTGCAGATCTTCGAGTACAGCGCGTTCGCATCAACACCCTCCTCGGAATAAAAGAGCCTGTCCTCAAAAAAGAGGTAAGTGTCCATATCCCCCGGCAGTTCGGTCTTTGCGGCATTCCGCTCATTGATCCACGGAATTATCGCTTCAAAATAAACGTAGCAGATAAGCGCGAGAATCGGATAGTAATAGCTCGGCGATCTCCCGGTCAGCGCATCCACCGCGAAGGCCGCAAGCCATATGACGCCGAAAATGATCGGGATCGCCATATATTTCCGCGGTCCGGCGTTACTGCTTGATTTTATGAATTCAACAATATCTTTTGTTTCCGCTTTGCTCCTTACCGTGAAGCGCGGGCCGACGGCGGCACCCATCAGTTCAAAATTAGCTTTTTCTTCCATAATCAACCTCAATTTATTTTCCCGTCGAGCCGAAGCCGCCCTCGCCGCGCACCGTGTCGCCGAGCTCACCTGCCTCCTCGAAGGAAGCCGTAAGATACGGCGTGATCACGAGCTGAGCGATCCTCTCGCCGTCGTCTATCGAGGCGGGATCGTTCGAGTGGTTGTGGAGCGCGACTTTGACTTCTCCTCTGTAATCCGAGTCAATGACTCCGACCTTGTTCGCGGGAGCGAGCCCGCGTTTGCAGGCGATCCCGCTTCTCGCATAAATGAGTCCGACAAAGCCGTCGGGTATCTCGAGCGCGATGCCGGTGCCGACGAATACCGTCTCGCCGGGAGCGACCGTCACGCTCTCACCGTCCGTGCAGGCGAACAGATCGGCACCTGCGGCACACGCGGAGCCGTAGCGCGGCAGATTCGCGCCTTCACGCAGCTTTTTTACTTTTACTTTTTCCATATTCCCTCAAATGAAAACGGACGGCATAGCCGCCCGTCGATATATTATTCTTTCTTAAGAAGATCGCGGATCTCGGCAAGGATCTCTTCTGTTGTTTCCTTCTTTTCTTCTTCTGCGGGAGCTTCTTCCTCTTCCTTCTTCTTCACGATCTTTGACTTAGCGGCAAGGATCAGCTTGAGGAACAGGAAAATGCTGAGGGCGATGAGGAGGAAGTCGATGATCGTCTGGATGAAAGCGCCGTATGTAAGAGCAACTTCGGGAGTGACGACTTCGCCTGTTACTTTGTCAGTAACAGCTTCGGAGAAGACGTACTTGAGAGAAGCGACGTTCGTGCCGCCGGAGATAAGGCCGATGAGAGGCATGATGATGTCGTTGACG
>JAKSPW010000119.1 GCA_024404435.1 Clostridia bacterium
ACAATGCCGCTGCCCACGCAGCGGCATTTGCATCACCTCTAATCTGAAAGGAGACACATTATGGCACTCGTTCCGATGGTAATCGAACAGACAAATCGCGGTGAACGCTCTTACGACATTTTTTCCCGTCTTCTCAACGACAGAGTAATCATCCTCTCCGATGAGATCAACGACGCTACCGCATCCCTCGTCGTGGCACAGCTTCTCTATCTTGAAGCAGAAGATCCCGACAAGGATATCAACCTCTACATCAACAGCCCCGGAGGATCCGTTTCCGCAGGCATGGCGATCTACGACACGATGAACTTCGTGAAGTGCGACGTTTCCACCACCTGCATCGGCATGGCGGCAAGCATGGGCGCTTTCCTCCTTTCGTCCGGCGCGAAGGGCAAGAGATACGCTCTTCCCAACAGTGAGATCATGATCCACCAGCCTCTCGGCGGCGCACAGGGTCAGGCAACCGACATCAAGATCCACGCAGAGCACATCCTCCGTACGAGAGAGACTCTCAACCGCATCCTTGCCGAAAACACGGGCAGGCCGCTTTCCGACATCGAGCGCGACACAGAAAGAGACAATTTCATGCGCGCGGACGCGGCTGTCGAGTACGGTCTCATCGACAAGGTCATCAAAAATCACAACTGATAAGGAAAGACTATGGCACAGTCAAACGATAACGGCGGCACAAATCGCCACGTCTGCTCCTTCTGCGGAAGGAGAGAGGACCAGGTCGTCTTTCTGATACCGTCACCGACGGGCGCGTTCATCTGCGACAACTGCATCGACGCGTGCAACGAGCTGATCGACGAATTCGAGTCCATGCAGCGCCCGAGCGATGAGCCCGAGGCGATAGAGGACAGAGAACTCAAAACTCCTCACGAAATAAAAGAGACTCTCGATCAGTACGTCATCGGTCAGGACAAGGCGAAGACCGCACTCGCGATAGCCGTTTACAACCGGTACTACAGCCTTATAAACGAAGAAAAAAAAGCGGAAAACGGAGAAGAAGTCGAGCTCCAGAAGAGCAACGTGCTTCTCATCGGCCCGACCGGCGTCGGCAAGACCTTCCTCGCGCAGACTCTCGCCAAGGCTCTGAACGTCCCGTTCGCCATCGCGGACGCAACGACGCTCACCGAAGCGGGCTACGTAGGCGAGGACGTCGAAAACATACTGCTCCGACTCATCCAGGCGGCGGATTACGACGTCGAGGAGGCGGAGCGCGGCATCATCTACATCGACGAGATCGACAAGATCTCGCGCCGCAGCGAAAACCGCTCGATCACCCGTGACGTGTCCGGTGAGGGCGTTCAGCAGGCACTTCTGAAGATCCTCGAGGGAACGGTGGCCAACGTTCCGCCGCAGGGCGGCAGAAAGCACCCGAATCAGGACTTCATCCAGATCAACACCGAGAACATCCTCTTTATCTGCGGCGGCGCGTTCGACACGCTCGATCAGATAATCGAAAAGAGAAAAGGCTCGTCCACGATCGGCTTCTCGGGCGAAGTCAAAAAGAAGTCCGAAAAGCTGAAAGACGGTGTCTTCAAGGACGTGACGGCTCACGACATCGTGAAGTTCGGTCTTATCCCCGAGCTCGTCGGCCGTCTGCCCGTTATCGTCGGGCTTGAGAATCTTGACGTCGATGCGCTCGTGCGCATCATGAAGGAGCCGAAGAACTCGCTCGAAAAGCAGTACAAGAAGCTCTTTGAGATGGACGACGTCGAGCTCGAGTTCGCTCCCGACGCTCTCCGCGCAGTCGCGGAGCGTGCGATCGAAAGGAACACGGGTGCCCGCGGACTTCGCTCTATACTCGAGGAAACGCTGACCGACCTCATGTTCGATCTCCCGTCGGAGAAGGACGTGAAAAAGGTCATCATCACGAAGGACTGTATCGTGAACGGTGCGGCTCCCGAGCTGGTAAGAGAATAATGATCGTACTGTCGATAATCTGCGGAGTCATCTCCGCCGCGTGCTTCGTCGCGAGCGCCTTTCAGTTTGCGGAAAAAGGGCCGCTTTTAAACAACGCGTACCTGTACGCTTCCGAAAAAGAACGCGAAAAGATGGATAAGAAGCCGTATTACAGGCAGTCCGGAGTGGCGTTTCTGCTGATCGGAGTTCTGTTTGCGCTGAACACCGTCGAGCTTGCCGTCCGTACCGGATGGATGATCTACCTCATAACGGCGGCAGCCGCAGCGGCGATCGTCTACGCCCTCGTCTCTTCCCTGCTTATCTCAATAAAGAACAAATAAAAATCGCCGCGAAAGCGGCGATTTTCATATTTGTTTCATTACTTCGTCGGCAAGCTCCGTGGCGGTCTTTATTCTGCCGCCCTCGTCTGCGGTGAGCCTTATCCCGTCGTATCGGCGGAACCAAGTGATCTGCCTTTTTGCGTAGTTGCGCGTATTCTTCTTGATCGTCTCGACAGCGTCGATGAGCGTTCCATCTCCGCGCAGATACGAGAGCATTTCCTTATATCCTATCGCCTGAGCCGCGGTAGAACTTCCGGGCAGCGCACCCGAGGCGAAAAGCTCTCTCACTTCCCTTTCGAGCCCCGCTTCCATCATCGCGTCGACGCGTTTTTCTATCCTCCGGTAGAGGACGTCTCTGTTCCCGTAGTCGAGCGTTATGACGGTGCAGTCGTACGGAGAATCTCCGACGACGGAAGCCTTGTCCGACTCCGATTTCGTCATGCCCGTGGTACGGTAGATCTCGATCGCGCGCATGACTCTCTTGACGTTGTTCGGGTGGATCGCCTCCGCCGATTCCGGATCGATTTTTCTGAGCATTTCGTGGAGCGCGGCATTTCCGTTTTCCTCAACGAATTTTTTAAGTTCCTCTCGGATCTTTCCGCCGTCGCCGCTCCCCGCTTCCGAAAAGGACGTCGGTCTGAGCAGCGCGTCGAGGTACAGCCCCGTGCCGCCGCACAAAATCGGCAGCTTTCCGCGCGAGTAGACGTCCGAAATCACTTTTTTCGCCGCGTCCGCGTAATCGGATGCCGAATAATTGTCCGACGGATCGCACACGTCGATCATGTGATGAGGGATTTCGCGTTTTTCGGCATTTGTCGGTTTTGCGGTGCCGACGTCCATTCCGCGGTATATCTGCATGGAGTCGCACGACACGAGCTCTCCGTCAAGTCTGCGGCAGAGTTCGAGCGCAAGCGCGCTTTTTCCCGACGCCGTAGCTCCCGTCACGGCAAGTATCTTTATTTTTCCGTTCATTTTCATAAAATTATCATCGCGTCTCCGAACGAGAAGAAGCGGTAGTGTTCCTTCACGGCGGTCTCGTAAGCGGACAGCATCTGCTCGCGTGAAGCGAACGCCGACACGAGCATCAGAAGCGTGCTCTCCGGCAGGTGGAAATTCGTGATAAGCGCGTCAGTCGCCTTGAAGCGGTAACCGGGATAGATGAATATCCCCGTGTCGCCCTTATACGGCTGTACGAGTCCGTCGTCCGTCGAGACGCTTTCGAGAACTCTGCACGACGTCGTTCCTACGACGACCGTTCTGCCGCCTGCGGCACGACGCGAATTGATAAGCTCCGCCGTCTCCGGCGTGACCTCGATATATTCGGAATGCATCTCGTGATCCGCGATCTTGTCTTCCTTAACCGGGCGGAACGTGCCGAGCCCGACGTGCAGAAGGACTCTCGCGATCACGATCCCCTTTTTCTCGATCTTTTCAAGCAGTTCTTCGGTAAAATGGAGTCCCGCCGTCGGCGCAGCCGCCGAGCCCTCGGTGCGGGAGTAGACGGTCTGATATCTGTCGGGGTCCTCGAGCTTCTCCGTGATGTACGGCGGAAGCGGCATCGAGCCGAGATCGTTCAGCGCGTCGTAAAGAGTCTTGTATTCTTCGGATGCGACGAGCTTCACTACCCTGCAGCCGCCCTCGACAACGTTTTCGACATATGCCGAAAGCTTCCCGCCGCCGAATTCGATGACGTCTCCCGGCTTCGCTCTCTTTCCGGGACCTGCAAGTGCCTCCCAACGGTCGTTCTCGATCTGCTTTAAGAGCAGGAGTTCGACGGGAGACGTGCTGTCCGTGTCGACGGCGCGTCCGAGATCGGCGTCAAACCGCTTCGAACGGTGGCCGATGATGCGCGCCGGTATGACTCTCGTTTCGTTGATGACGAGAGTATCGCCCTCGTTCAGGTAATCTATGACGTCGCGGAAGACCCGATGCTCGATATTCCCGCTTTCGCGGTCGATGCCCATAAGGCGCGACGAATCGCGCGGCCCGACGGGCGTCTGAGCGATGTATTCCTGCGGCAGGTCGTAATGAAAATCCGAAAGTCTGAGGCTTGTTTCGGGAAGCTCGTTCTTTATCATAAGAAGAAAATCTCCAATCAGGGTAAAAATTTGCCGATATGCTTGACATCCTGTGCGAATTGTGCTAATATAACCATAGCGGCAGGCAATTTGCCGGCCGTAAAATATAATGATAGAGGAGCACCAACGAAAAGTACCCGATCGCGAGGCACCGCATGCCGCGTGAGCGTTCGGGAAAAGGCGAGTGGTGCCGAAGACGAGCCGCAGCGGAACGGCGCGTCTGGGCTGCAAGGCGAAAGCCTGCGGACTGTCACCGGTCACGGTGGAGGGCTATCTGTGTAAAACGTCGATCCTCGACTAATATATTATATTACACAGAGAGCCGGTTTTCAACCGGTTTTTACTTATAATGGGGCAAATTCCCGAAAAATCGTGCATGTAGCGGCAAAAATCGCCGCATAAGGCGGCAAATTCGGTGAAACGGCTCAGAACTCAGAAAGGCATGGTCAGCAGAATGGAAAACTTAAACAAGAAACTCGTCTTTGAGGGCGCGGCAACTGCCATCATCACTCCGATGAAGGACGGAAAAGTCGATTATCCGTCGTTCGGAAAGTTCATAGACTCACAGATCGACGCGGGCATCGACGCCATCGTCGTCTGCGGCACCACGGGCGAGGCGGCAACTCTTACCGACGAAGAGCACAAAGCGTGCATCAGTTTCACTGTCGATAAGGTCGCGGGCAGAGTCCCCGTCATCGCGGGCACCGGCTCTAACGACACGGCATACGCCAACGAGCTGTCGAAATACGCGTGTGACGCGGGCGCGGACGCGCTTCTCCTCGTCACTCCCTACTACAACAAAACGTCCCAGAAGGGACTCGTCAAGAACTTCCTCTCAACGGCGGAAGCTTGCGACAAGCCGATAATACTCTACAATGTCCCGTCA
>JAKSPW010000012.1 GCA_024404435.1 Clostridia bacterium
TTGAGTACGAGTTCATGATCGTTAAGAATCTCTCCGGCGAAGTCGGCCCGTACGTTCCCGGCCCCGCAGCTGACGAATATCTTGACGACGTTGCTGAAAACTTCACAGACTACGTTGTAGTCCTCGAAGACGGCAACAGACCTTTCATCCAGTTCCCGGGCGGTGCAGCATACACTGTTGAGAACTTCAAGAAAGCAATCCTTATGCAGCTCAATGACGGTCCGTACGACGTAAACTTTGACGAAGAATTCTTCATGGCATGCAAGACCACGCATGACTTTGGCGGTCAGGGCGATGGCGACAGCATCATGGACAACTTCGAGATCAGCTTCGTTAACACGGATACCGGTTATGAGACTGAAAGCTACACCTATGAGTTCTGCATCCTTAAGAACCTCTCCGGTGACGTAGGTCCCGCAAACTGGATCGATCTCTCCGAAGACTACAGTGATGTAGAAGGACAGGTCAAACTGAACCTCAAGAAAGCAACGAAAGACGTTGTTATCGACGGCGTTATCAACGGCGGTGAGTACTTCAGACTCGACGACGAGAACAGAACAAAGGTCGTTAAGCCCCAGAGCGGCGACTACGAGACAAGCGTAACGTTCTACGGTTCTCACTCCGGCGACAGAGTCAACCTTGCAGCAGTTGTTAAGGCTGACAACTTCGCACAGCACGTCACATATGAAGACGGCAGATGCGTTGGTGATGACTCCATCATCGCAGGTACATCCTTCGTTCTCAACACAATGAAGGCTGACGCTTCCACGCTCCTTTACTACGTAGTTTCCAAGTCGACAGACGACGGTTCCTACAATGAAGGTACGTACGGCGGACAGGTCGGCGAACTCTGCGGCGTTGAATACAACCCCGTTGAAGGCGTTGACTATGTTATCACGTATGCTGACGGTAAGGCTACGATCGAGTGGTCTATCCCGATGGCACTCTTCACAGCAGCAGGCGAAACACTTGACGACGGTTCCGAGCTCTACCTCACGTTCGCAGCAATGAACGGCGAAGGCAACAGCTGGGACAGCGCTAACACTGTTTACGCTCGCGGCCTCGGTCAGATGGTTCCGTTCGCTAACGGTGCAGATCAGGTTTACCCGGCAATCTTCGTTCTCGAAGATTACGAGGCTCCGGCTCCCGCAGTCGATCTCGACTACATGATCGAGAACCTCACCGACTACGTTGTAGTTGATGATGCTAACAGAATCAGCATCCAGATCAACGGCGGTTCTTACTTCAACAGCGAGAACATCAACAAGGCGATCTTCATGCAGCTCGGACTCGATGCAGATAAGTACGCGCTCATCATCGATGACTCGAACCTCATCGCAAAGACCAATGACTTCAAGGGCGAAGGCGACGGCAACGGCGTCATGGATTATGCTGACCTCTCTCTCAAGGATCTCACAACAGATTATGAGACAGAAGCTTACACGTACGAAGTTAAGGTTGTTAAGAACCTCAACGACGACATCGGTCCCCTCAACTGGATCGACACAGTTGAAGACTGGAGCAACGTTGAAGGTCAGGTTAAGGTTAACCTCCTGCCCGCAACTGCAGAAGTAGTTCTTGACGGTAAGGTTTCTTCCGGCGAGTACTTCAGACTCGACGACGAGAACAGAACAAAGGTCGTTAAGCCCCAGAGCGGCGACTACGAGACAAGCGCAGCATTCTACGCTTCTTACACAGGCGACTATGTAAACCTCGCAGCAGTCGTAAAGGCTGACAACTTCGCTCAGCACGTCACGTATGAAGGCGGCAGATGCGTTGGTGACGACGCTATCATCGCAGGTACGTCTTTCGTACTCAACACGATGAAGGCTGACAAGTCCACGATCCTCTACTACGTTGTTTCCAAGAGCACGGACGATGGTTCGTACAATGAAGGCACGTACGGCGGACAGGTCGGCGAACCCGTTTTCGGTGAAGACTATCAGTACGATCCCGAAGCAGGCGTTGACTACGTGATCGAATACTCCGACGGTAAGGTCGTTATCGAGTGGAAAGTTCCGATCGGACTCTTCACAGACGGCACGATCGACAACGACACAGAGTTCTACTTCACGTTCGCAGCAATGAACGGTGCCGGCAACGGTTGGGACAGCGCAAACACTGTTTACGCTCGCGGCCTCGGCCAGATGGTTCCGTTCGCTAACGGCGCTGATCAGGTATACCCGGGTATCCTCGTATACAAGAACGACCTTTCAGAAGGTTAATTAACCTCCAGCTTGTCCGCAATCAGCGGACGAGAACAAAGCACCTGCGGGAAACCGCAGGTGCTTTTATTTATTAAAACAGTACGGAAATATTGACATAACGGGGCGTTGAGGTTATAATATATATAATTGATATTATGTCGAAAAACGGAAAGGTTCAGAAAAAATGAAAGTATCAAAGCTCCTCGGTCAGCGCTTCAAGAACGCTCCCTCCGACTGCATCATCGAGAGCCACGCTCTGATGACACGCGGCGGTTACATGAAATATATGGCAAACGGCATCTACTCGCTCTTCATGCCCGCAAAGCGCATAACGAAGAAGATCGAGGCGATCATCCGCGACGAAATGGACAAGGCAGACGGTCAGGAGGTCATGTTCCCGGTCGCAATGCCCGCATCTCTCTGGGAGGAATCCGGAAGATACGAGTCGGTCGGAAGCGAGCTTGCCCGCTGGAAGGACCGCTCGGGAAATAAGATGATCCTCGGCATGACTCACGAGGAGGCTGCAGTCCACCTTGCACGCGACACCGCGTCGTCCTATGCCGATTATCCGTTCATGATCTATCAGATCCAGACGAAGTTCCGCGACGAGCCGAGAGCCCGCGGCGGCCTTATCAGAGTCCGCGAGTTCACGATGAAGGACGCATATTCCTTCCATACGTCGGAAGAGGACCTCGACAGATATTACGACATCCAGTTCAAGGCGTATGAGAACATCTTCCGCCGCGCCGGCGCGAAGAACGTCATCCCCGTCAAGAGCGACTCCGGCATGATGGGCGGCAACGTCTCTCACGAGTTCATCCTTCTCACCGAGATCGGCGAGGACAGCATCGCGATCTGCCCGGACTGCGGTTACAGCGCAAACATGGAAGCAGCAGACGTTATCGTGAAGAACGAGGCCGGTAAAGTCGAGGAGCTTGAGAAAGTCCTGACACCCGACTGCAAGACGATCGAGGACGTCGTGAAGTTCCTCGGCACGGATGTGCTTTCCTCCGCAAAGGCAGTCGTTTATCAGAGAAACGCAGACGACACTTACGTTGTCGCGTTCATCAGAGGCGACCTTGAGGTCAACGAGACGAAGCTCCGCAACTACGTCAAGGCTGAGATCCACCCCGCAACGATCACCGAGGAGTCCGGCATAGTGGCAGGCTTCATCGGCCCCATGGGTCTCCCGAAGAACGTCACCGTCGTATTCGACAAGTCTCTTGAGGGCATTGAGAGCCTCGTCTGCGGTGCAAACGAAGAGAACTACCACTTCAAGGGCTTCAATATTGCCCGCGAGTGCGGCAAGGTCGAGTACGCCGACGTTGCAAAGATTTTCGAGGGCGGCATCTGCCCTGTATGCGGAAAACCGCACATTACGATCTCGAAGGGTATCGAGGTCGGCAACATCTTCAAGCTCGGCACGAAGTATACAAAGAGCATGGATATGACGTATCTCGATGCTAACGGCGAAGCGCAGTACCCGATCATGGGCTGCTACGGCATCGGAGTCGGCAGACTCGCAGCATCCATCTGTCAGGAAAGCCACGACGACTTCGGACCGATCTGGCCGATGTCGATCGCTCCGTGGCAGGTCGAGGTCTGCAACCTCAGATGCGACGACGAAACCGTCAACGCGCAGGCGTCGAAGCTCTATGAGGATCTGACCGCGGCAGGCGTTGAAGTTCTGTACGACGACAGAAATATCAGACCGGGCGCGATGTTCGCGGACGCAGACCTCTTCGGCATCCCCGTAAGAGTCGTTGTCTCGCCGAAGACCGCCGAGAGAGGCGTCTTCGAAGTCTCGTTCAGAGACAAGTCGTGGAAGGGTGACCTTCCGATCGACGGCGCTGTCGAAGAGATCAAGAAGATCGTCGAAGAACAGCTCGCAAAATACAGATAATAATAGCGCGCCCGTCTCAAAGACGGGCGCGAAGCTTTTACAGATAAAGATGCGCGGGATAGGAAAGATGACGGGCGTACGGGAGTTTTTCGGACGTGACGTATCCGGGAGGTGCCGCGATCACATCGGGGATACGCGAGACGATCGTCGCGCAGGTATGCTCGACCGTTGCGGGATTTGAGACAGAAAAAACGGTGTCCGGCTCGCCCGTAATACGAAACTCGCACATATCTCCTTCGTCCTTCCCGTACACCTTTCCGATGCAGCCGAGCTCGACCGTCGGCCCCTGATAGGTCTCGATCGTGACGAGCGCGTTCATGCCGATACAGCGTCCGGCTTTTACCGTTTCGCCGAGCGTTTCCGAGTAAACGTCGTGCGCGACGGTGTAGGGGACGCGTCTCTGCGAGATCGATCTGACCGTCCAGCCCATCTTGCTGCAGAGCGCTTCGCCGGAGTTCCAGACGTAGCTCGGCTCCTCCTCTTCGGGGTGAGCCGCACTCTTTTCGAATTCTTCCGTCGAGAGACCCACGCCGTGAGCCTTTGCAAGAGCTGTGCCGTAGTCCTCGACGTTGTAGCTGACCGACCCTTCGATGCGGTCTATCCTTTGTATGCCTGCCGCGACGCAGGAGATGAGATTTATCCAGAAGATATCCTGCATTCCGGAACCGGTGACCGTGCAGGAATACTCCTTTGCCATCCTGTCAAGGCGTGAGGTGTTCACGGGAGCGGTAGTCCACGGGTAGATCGCCTCCTCGCAGGTCGTGATCACGTTGATCCCGCGCTTCACGCACGCCTCGATGTGAGGCTCCATTTCCTCCATGTAGCTGAAAAGCGTCAGCACGGCGACGTCCGGCGTCGTCGCGTCGAGCACTCCGTCGGCGTTTTTCGATACGAGTATCCCCGTTTTGTAAGCGAGCCCGCACAGCTCACCGACGTCGCGTCCGACGAGGTCCTCGTCGTTGTCGATCGCCCCGACGAGCTCGATGCCTTTTTCGATCATGTAGCGCATGATATATCTGCTCATTTTGCCGCAGCCGTACTGCACGGCTCTGATTTTTTCGCCTGCCATATTTACCTCCGTAATATGAATTCACGTCAGTATTGACGCGATTTTTCCGGATAATTCATTATTTTTGCGCAGTTTTTGAAATATGATATGGACAACGCGGTTTTGTTGTGGTAAAATGAATTTGTATTTTTACGCCACGGAGGTTTTCCTATGCCGAAAACAGTAATTCCCGACGGATATAAGCCGAAGCTCAGTATCTACGATACTCAGCGCGCTATCGACTATATCAAGATCGTATTCAGCAGCTGCCTCAGAAGTGCGCTCGATCTGAAGCGCGTTTCCGCGCCGCTGTTCGTCACGCGCGGCTCGGGACTCAACGATAACCTGAACGGCGTCGAGCGCCCCGTGGAATTTGACGTTCCCGCTGTCGGAGAGGACGCGCAGATCGTCCATTCTCTTGCAAAGTGGAAACGTCTCGCCCTTGCCCGTTACGGATTTCCCGTCGGAGTCGGTCTTTACGCTGATATGAACGCCGTGAGACGCGACGAGGAACTCGATAATATCCATTCGATATACGTTGACCAGTGGGACTGGGAGAAGGTCATCTCAAAAGAGCAGAGAAACGTCGGATATCTGAAAGAGACCGTAAATCTGATAGTCAAAGCACTCTGCGAAACCAACGACGCTGTAAAGGAGCGTTTTCCCGCGCTTGACTGCGAGATCTGCCCCGACGTCACGTTCGTCACCTCGCAGGAGCTTGAGGATATGTACCCGGCACTCGATTCGCACGGCAGGGAAGACGCATTCGTGAAGGAATACAAAACGACGTTCATCATGAAGATCGGCGGAAAACTGAACAGCGGGAAGCCGCACGACGGACGCGCGCCCGACTACGACGACTGGGAGCTGAACGGAGATATTCTTCTGTGGAACGACGTACTCGGAAGATCGTTCGAGATATCCTCCATGGGAATCAGAGTCGACGCCGAATCACTTGAGCGTCAGCTTGAGCTTGCGGGATGTCCCGAAAGGCGGGAGCTTGAGTTCCACCGCCTGCTTCTCGAGGGAAAACTTCCGCTTACTATGGGCGGCGGTATCGGTCAGTCGAGAATGTGCATGCTCATGATGCAGACGGCTCACATCGGTGAGGTGCAGGCGTCGATCTGGGATGAAACGACACGCACGGAATGTGAAAAAGCCGGAGCCATATTACTGTAAGACTTCTGCGGACTTGTCAGTTAAGACAAGTCCGCATTTTCTGTTTCCCGAAGAGCCCGGAAGCATTCCGGACTCTTCGGCTGACGGGAAATACGGTACTCCGCACAATGGTGGAGAAGTATTGGACTAAAGTAGAGGCAAGGAAAAGTTACAGACTGTATAATTAACATAGGAAAATAGTATCGGAGGACAAAAAATGAACAGATTTATTGCAGGTTTTCTGACGGTAATACTGATCCTTGGACAGCTTGTCACACTCGGCATTTTTGCTGCCGATGCGACGGGATATCCCGATGTGAAAGAGAGTCGCTGGAGCTATGCCGACGTTGCTTACGTGAGCGAAAAGGGACTTATGAACGGCGTGGACGGCGGGAAATTCGATCCCGCAGGGAAGATCACGCGCGGAATGGTCGTGACGGTGCTCTACCGTTACGAGGGCTCTCCCGTGACGCTCTATTCCTCGATGTTTTCCGATGTCAAAGAAGGAAAATGGTTCACCGATGCGGTGCTTTGGGCAGGTAGAAACGATATAGTCAACGGAGTCGGCGGAGGAAAGTTCGCACCGAACGACAACGTGACGCGCGAGCAGCTTGCCGCCATCATCTACCGCTTTGCGGACTATAAGAAAATTGACACGGACAAGAAGTCCGATATCACGGGATACGAAGACTATAAAAAGATCCACGACTACGCGCGCGAGGCACTTGCGTGGACGAACGAGGCGGGACTCATCAAGGGTGTCACCGATACGACTCTGAACCCGAGAGGAACGGCGACTCGCGAGCAGTTCGCGGCGATCATCCACCGCTTCGACACGCTCGATCTGCCGCTCAGATTCGCGTACAATCTCCCGACGGCGCACAGCTACTATACGGAAAAGGAATATCCTCTCGCGGATGATGCCGACTTCTTCGTCGCAGTCGACGGAGACGACGGCGCCGCCGGCACGAAGGATGCTCCGTTCAGAACGTTCGCACGCGCCGTCGAGGCAGTAAACGAACTCAAAAAGGACCACAAGGGAGAGATCAAGGTCGCCTTCATGGCAGGCAACTACGGAGAAATGAACATAAATCTCGGCTATGAGGACGCAGGAACCGCCGAGACTCCGATCACGTATCAGGCGTACGGCGACGGCGAGGTCATTTTCGATAACGGAGCAACCTTTACAAAGGAAAGCTTCACGAAGATCAGCGAAGAGGATAAGAAGTACTTTGACGAAAAGGCGGTCGGAAACATTTACAAGACGGACGTCAGAAAGGTGATCGATCCCGCGCTCATCCCCGACTCCGCGGTCGTATTCTGCGGTGACAGCATCATGTTCCCCGCACGTTATCCGAACGCGTCCGACGAGGGCGACGACGTTTACACGTCTGCAGGCATGCCGTCGTCCGACGACAGACATATGGAGGTTATCTCCTATATCGCCAAGAGAATCGCCGCGTACCACACGGTATCGGGAATGAAGATCAGCGGATACCTTAAATACGACTGGTGGTCGGAGGTCGCAAAGGTACAGAGCTACGACGCTGCCTCGAAGACCGTCGAGTTTACGAAGGATACTGATTACGGCATCGGCGACGGCCCGCGATTCTTCATCTCTGACGTCTCCGAAGAGCTTGACGCTCCGGGAGAATACTGGATCGACAGAGAAAACGGCACGCTTTACGCGTACGAGCCGACGGGCGATATTTCGATCTGCATCGGCGGAGAATTCATCAACGCGCAGTCAAACTATCTGACCTTCTGCGGCTTTACGTTCATCAACAGCTCCTTCAGACCGGTGCTGATAATCGGCGATCATCTGAATCTCGACAAATGCACGATCAAGAACGCCGACGGATGCCTCAGGGTCGGCGGACGGGACATACACATCACTGAAAACGAATTCTGCAACCTTACGGGGCTCTGCATATACGTCGTCGGGTACGAAACCGATAAGGAATTCATGCTCGACAGCGGAATCCTCATCGACAACAACCTCTTCCACGATTTCGCCAAGGTCGACAAGACGTATTCTCCCGCGGTGAACCTTGACGGCGGAATTTCGGGAGTCGTGATCTCGCACAACGAGATATACAATACGGCACACGCGGCACTCACCTACGACGGCGTGAACACGAGGATAGAATATAACGTCATTCACGACGTTGTGACCGGCTCCGAGGATATGGGCGCAACGTACTCGGGCAAATCGCTCACCAACTGCGGAACGCTTATCAGATACAACCTCTTCTACAATATCGGCGGCGATTTAGGTCCGTTCTGCGTTTACCTTGACGACGGACTTGCCGGCCAGGAGGTCTACGGCAACATCTTCTACGGCAACTCGCAGAGCGCATCCGTGACGATGGGCGGCGGGCGCGAGAACAAGATCCACGACAACGTGACGGTCATACCGAAGAAAACAAACGGCAGAGGACTGATGCTCATCGATAAATACCGCACGATGGCGGAGGAAGGTGAGATGTCGGGCACGTATACCGGTCTTATTGACAGCTATGCGCCTTATACCTACACGAGCGAGCTCTGGATCGAACGCTATCCGTGGCTCTCACGGCTTGACCTCGATCCCACGCATTATGAGGACATCGAGTGCCTCGTCAACCCGTCGTACTGTGTCGTGAAAAACAACTATACGATCGGCAGCGGCGCATATAACGAGATCCCCGACACGGTAGTCGAATACGGCGAGGTCGAAAACAATCTGTTCTTCACGACTGACGAAAATCCTCTCTTCGTCGATCCGACGCACGGCGACTATAATATCCGCGACGACGTTGACTTCATGAAGATCCCGTTCAGTGAGATAGGAAGGTATTGAGCATTGGGCAATGAGCATTGAGCATTGAAAATTTCGGAAAGGAAATAAAAAAATGAAAAAGCTGAAGATTTTGGCGATGATACTTGTTATCGCACAGGTGCTTGCAGTCGGCACGTTCGCGGCTGACTCATGGTATCCGGACGTGAAAGAGAGCCGCTGGAGCTATGCCGACATAAAGTACGTGTCGGATGCGGGCTACATGAACGGCGTCGATGGCGGCAAGTTCGATCCGTCGGGGAAGGTCACCCGCGCCATGGTCGTGACGGTGCTTTACCGCTTCGATTCTTCGCCCGATGAGACATACGTTCAGCTTTTCCGTGACGTACCGGACGGAAAGTGGTTCACGGATGCCGTCATCTGGGCAGGGCAGAACGATATCGTCAACGGTGTCGGTGACGGCAGATTCGCGCCGAATGACAACGTGACGCGCGAGCAGCTTGCGGCGATTATCTATCGTTTTGCGGCGTATAAGCACGTGAATACCGACAAAAAGTCGGACATCACCGGATACTCGGACTATAAGAAGATACACGACTACGCGCGCGACGCTTTCGCGTGGACGAACGAGGCGGGACTCATCAAGGGAGTCACCGACACGACGCTGAATCCCCGCGGCACGGCAACGCGCGAGCAGTTCGCGGCGATAATCCACCGTTTCGACACGGCGGACTTCGAATACGATACGTATTACGCTTTCCCGTCGGGCCACAGCTACTATACCGAGCCCGAGGCGGCTCTCGTGACGGATGCCGATCTCTACGTCGCCGTTGACGGTGACGACGGAGCCGACGGAAGCCTCTCTCATCCGCTTGCGACCTTCGGTGAGGCTGTCCTCAGAGTGAGAGAGCTCAAAAAGACGAAGACGGGCGGCATCACTGTCGCTTTCAAGGCAGGCGAATACGGGAAGCTTTCGGTCAATTTCGGAAAAGACGATTCCGGCACCGAGGCGTGCCCGATCAGATATTGCGCTTACGGCGACGGCCCCGTCGTCTTCTGCAATGCGACGACGCTGAAGCTCGAGGATTTCAAACCGATAAGCGACGCGGAAAAATCACTTTTCGGCTCTGCGGACACCTCGAAAATCAAAAAATACGATATCTCGAAGATAGGAACTCTTCCGGAAAAGCTCGAAGTCTACTCCGGAAGCGAGAGATGCGTTTCGGCGAGATACCCGAACAGAGTTCTCGGAAATGACGTCTACACGCAGGCGTCGTCGAGAGCCGACGACAGTCACATGACACTTCTCCCGTTCCTTGCAAAGAGAGTCGAGTCCTACCACACCCTTGACGGAGTAAAGCTGAACGGCTATCTCATGTGGGACTGGGCATCCGAGATCCTCGGGCTCGTTTCGTATGACAGAAACACGAAAACGCTTGAGGTCGAAACGCCCGAATACGGCATCGGAGAAAGTCAGAAGTACTATATTTTCAACGTTTCCGAGGAGCTTGACACGGAATTTGAGTTCTTCCTTGACAGGAAAAACGGTATTTTCTACGCTTATGACCCGCAGGACGACGTGAATATCCTGAAGGACGGACAGTTCATCGCGCTCAACGGCGAATATATTACCGTGGAAGGCATGGAATTCCATTACAGCTCCGCCGTTTCGGTAAATATCGGCGGAAGCCATAACACGCTGCAGCGCTGCCTTGTCAACGCCACGTCCGCAGACGAGGTCGTCGGAGTTTCGGGCTCGTACAACACGGTGACCGAGTGCGAAGTCTGCAACGGCGCTCTGACCGGCATCTGGTTCGGCGGCGGAGACAAATACACCCTCACACCCTCACACAATTTGATCGACAACTGCTATATCCACGATTTCGGACTCGTAACGAAATCCGGCTCATCCGCAGTCCGCTGCTTCGGAGTCGGCGGGACGGTCTCTCATAACGAGCTCTGCGGCGGGCCGCACTACGCGATCGCGCTCCGCGGAAACCTCAACACGATCGAATATAACGTCATCCACGACGTCGTGCTCGAGAGCGAGGACGCAGGCTCGATCTACGGCGGGCGCAGTCTTACCGACGGCGGCACCGTCATCCGCTACAACCTCTTTTACAACGTCGGCGACAACATGAGACCGTTCTGCGTCTATCTCGACGACGGACTCGCGGGAGAAGAGGTCTACGGCAACATCTTCTACGGCGACACCTTTACGGCGGGCGTCATCATGGGCGGCGGACGTGAAAACAAGATCTACAACAACGTGACGATCCGTCCCGAAGGCATCGGTTCCGCCGGCATGAAAGGCTTCTTCATTATGGGCAAGTATCACTCGATGGCACTTGATGGCGAAATGTCCGACACTTTCGAAGGACTCGTCGCAAGCTACTCGGACGTTCCCTCAATGCCGCAGATCTGGCGTGACACTTATCCGTGGCTTTATGATCTCGACTTCGATCCGACTCACTACGACGATCCGAAATGCGTGGTCAACCCGACGAACGTCATCCTCCGTCAGAACTACACGATAGGGAAGGACGCTTTCAACGATATCGACGAGTCGGTCGTGACTTTCGGCGACGTTTCCGAAAACAATATCTACGCTCCCGACGAGAACCCGATCTTCGTTTGCCCCGCAAAGGGCGACTACCGTATCCGCGACGGCGCGGATTTCCTGAAGATCCCGTTCGACGAGATAGGAAGATACTGAACCGAAACAAGGCACCTGCGGGTGCCTTTTCGGGCATAATAAAAGGCTCAAAGCCGAAAAAACTTCTTGACCGACGGCAGAAACTGTGCTATCATTTATTCAGTACCATTCTGAAAGGTTATTATTATGAAAAAAGCATTGTTATCCGTTATTCTCGCACTTGCGATGATCCTCGGTACGGTGACGGTTTTTGCCGCCGGTTACGAGGGATATCCCGACGTAAAAGAGAGCCGCTGGAGCTACGCCGACATTAAATACGTCAGCGAAAACGGCCTCATGAACGGTGTTGACGGCGGTAAGTTCAATCCCGCCGGCAAGATCACACGCGGCATGGTCGTGACCGTGCTCCACCGCATTGAAGGCTCACCCGCGCTTGACGGAACGCTGAACTCCTTTACGGACGTAAAGGCGGGGCAGTGGTACACGGCAGCCGTCATCTGGGCCCAGGCGAACAGTATCGTCAACGGTGTCGGCAACAATAAGTACGCACCGAACGACAACGTGACACGCGAGCAGCTTGCGGCGATCATCATGAGATACGCCGGGTACAAGCACGTCAAAACGGACGCGAAGGCTGACATAAAGGGCTACGAAGACTACAAAAAGATCCACGACTACGCGCTTGACGCCATGGCGTGGGCAAACGAGGCGGGACTCATCACGGGCGTGACGGACACGACGCTGAATCCCCGCGGCACGGCAACGCGCGAGCAGTTTGCCGCCATCATCCACCGCTTCAATACGACGGAATTCGATTACGCCGTCGCGTACGAAAAGCCGGTGCCGATGAGCCACTACACGGAAAAAGAGTATCCGCTCGCAGACGACGCCGATTTCTACGTTTCGACGAAGGGCTCTGACTCGAACCCCGGCACGAAGGACAAGCCTTTCGCATCCTTTGAAAAGGCGCGTGACGCGGTAAGAGAACTCAAAAAGACGAAGAACGGTGAGATCAAGGTGGCATTCTTCGCCGGCGAATACGGCATCCTTGATAACGGAACGTTTACCGCGGAGGACGCGGGCACTGCAGACTCCCCGATCACATATCAGGCTTACGGCGACGGCGAGGTGCTGTTCTCGAACGGTGTCGTTATCAAATATTCCGACTTCAAAAAGATCGATTCCTCCGACGAGTACCTTTTCAAGTCTAAGAACTTCGATTCCATCTATAAGGTAAGTCTCAAAGGCAAGATCGACGAGATGGGCGAAAGGTCGCCTCTGTTCTCCGGGACCGGAGTCTGTTGGGAAGCAAGACATCCGAACAAGGGTGCCGACGGAAGCGACGCGTGCCTTAAAAACATGACGACGACGCACGACGAGATGTCGTCTATCGAGCTTCAGCTCCTGCTCCCGAAGATGGTCGAGGGCTTCCGCACCGTCGAGGGAATGAAGGTCACGGGCTTCCTCAGAACGGGCTGGCTCGTCGACACCTTCCCGGTCAAGAGCTACGACAAGGACACGCACATCCTCACGTTCGATTTTGAGAACTGCTCTTTCTCGAACGGATACTCCCTTGAAGAGTTCCCGCTCGCATACGAAGGCAGAATGGACGACACGGTCTTCTTCTCGAACCTCTCCGATCAGCTCGACGATGAGGGCGAATACTGGTTCGATCCCGCAACGAAGATTCTGTACGTCTACAAGCCGACGGGCGACTACGCGATCCCGACCTCCGGCACATACATCACGCTTGAGAAGGATGCCGAATACCTGAACTTTGTCGGGCTCAGCTTCAACGGCTCGACGGACAACGCTATCGTTTCGAGCGCAGATCACGTCACCTTCGACAGCCCCGACATGCGAAACATCGCGGGCAGCCGCGCACTCAAGACCGCCGGCAACTACGTGACGGTTAAAAATTCCGAGTTCGCGAACTTCGTCGACACGGGCGTGGAGATCAGAGGCAGAACGAACTTCGCCCTGCTCGAGGAATGCCACAACCTCGTTGACAACAACTACTTCCACGACTTCAGCCTGCCCGAATACTGGGCTCAGGCCATCCAGATCAACTCCTGCATAAGTGCTGTCATCTCTCACAACGAATTCGCGAACGGCGCCCACGCGGGCATCCGCTTCAACAGCTGCATCGACACCGTGATCGAATACAACGTCTTCGACAACATGATGATGACGACGCAGGACTACGGCGCGATCTACACGTTCAGAGGATTCGCATACCGTTCCAACGTGATAAGATACAACGTCATTGAAAACATCCGTCCCGGCGCGAAGTACGGCATTTACTTTGACGGCAGCGACGGCAACGAAGTTTACGGCAATATTTTCTATGATGCCGGACTCTTCCAGATCGTTGTGAACGGCGGCAGAGACAACGACCTCCATGACAACGTGATCATCGATTCCGATGGACACGGTGTCGCGAGAACGGCGCACGACTACTATTACAACATTTCCGACGAAGAAAAGGTTGAACAGGTTGAAAGCATAAAGAATGAAATTGCGGCAGTCATCCCAAAGGAGGGCACTCCGGGATACGAGCTCTGGCACGCAAGATGGCCGGAACTTTATAACTTCAGCTACGACGCTGCAGATCACGGCAAGCCCGAGTGCTACATGACGACGGTGAACTATTTTGCACGCACCGCCGTGTTCGGGCTCACTCTCGATCCCGATCCGGAAGAGCCTTATCTCGTGACCGAGGATGAGCACGTCTACGCTCTCGACGAAAACCCGCTGTTCGTCTGCCCCGCAAAGGGCGACTACCGCATAAAGGACGGCGCGGACTTTATGAAGATCCCGTTCGAGCAGATCGGACGCTATTAAGTATTCAGCATTGAGCATTTAGCATTGAAATTTTCTGAAAGGAAATAAAAAATGAAAAAGCTAAAAATTTTTGCGATGATTCTCGTTATCGCGCAGGTATTGTCCCTTTGCGTGCTCGCATCGGACGATTGGTATCCTGACGTCAAGGAGAGCCGCTGGAGCTACGCCGACATTAAATACGTCAGCGACAACGGACTCATGAACGGCGTTGACGGCGGAAAGTTCGATCCCGCCGGCAAGATCACGCGCGGCATGGTCGTGACGGTCCTTTACCGTTACGAGGGCTCGCCGAAGATGCTGTATTCAGGCATGTTCACGGACGTCAAAGAGGGAAAATGGTTCACGGACGCCGTTCTGTGGGCGGGACGCAACGAGATCGTCAACGGTGTCGGCAACAATAAGTACGCACCGAACGACAACGTGACACGCGAGCAGCTTGCGGCGATCATCATGAGATACGCCGGGTACAAGCACGTCAAAACGGACGCGAAGGCTGACATAAAGGGCTACGAAGACTACAAAAAGATCCACGACTACGCGCTTGACGCCATGGCGTGGGCAAACGAGGCGGGACTCATCACGGGCGTGACGGACACGACGCTGAATCCCCGCGGCACGGCAACGCGCGAGCAGTTTGCCGCCATCATCCACCGCTTCAATACGACGGAATTCGATTACGCCGTCGCGTACGAAAAGCCGGTGCCGATGAGCCACTACACGGAAAAAGAGTATCCGCTCGCAGACGACGCCGATTTCTACGTTTCGACGAAGGGCTCTGACTCGAACCCCGGCACGAAGGACAAGCCTTTCGCATCCTTTGAAAAGGCGCGTGACGCGGTAAGAGAACTCAAAAAGACGAAGAACGGTGAGATCAAGGTGGCATTCTTCGCCGGCGAATACGGCATCCTTGATAACGGAACGTTTACCGCGGAGGACGCGGGCACTGCAGAC
>JAKSPW010000120.1 GCA_024404435.1 Clostridia bacterium
TTTTTTTGACTCTTCCGCAGGAGACGAGTGAGAAGATCAGAATGAGCACGAGGATAAGTGCAGATAGCTTTTTCATTGCAGTGCTCCTTTAAAATTAGTATTTGATTTCGGTGATAAGAGTTCCGTCGGCGTTCAGATATCTGTACGCAACGGACGGATCTTCGATATTTCTGATGATCTTTTTCATCATGATTATCGCGTCAAACGTGTCTTTTTCCTGACTTGCCGCAGCTTTTTCTATCGACTCCCGGTACTCGGCGAGACGGCTCTCGTCTATCTGTTCGAGATACTTTATCGTGTAAACAAGAGTGTCGCCTTCAGACGTGACTTCGCATTCTGCAACGTCCTTCAGCTTGTCCGCATAGGCTTTTACGGCTGCCTTGATTTCGTCGCTTTCGACGTAATCTTCAAGACTGTCGAAGCTCTCTTCGGTGACGGCGGTCGGGTCCGTGTCCTTGTTTACTTTCATCTCGCAGATGACGCTTCCGTCATCGTTCAGATATCTGACCACAACGCTCACGTCATCTACGGCTACTGCCTCGGATATCGTTTTTGCCATCTCGACGTACGCAGTCTTGTCCATTCCTTCGACGGACTTTCTGAAGAGAGCTGCGGATTCGTCGCTGACGTGCGACGGATATTTCGCCTCGTAGATGAGAACGTTGTCTCCCTCCGAGCTGATCTTCAGCTCGATCCCGCTTTCCTTAAAGCTTTCGACTGTCTTTGTAAACGAGTCGGCGTTGTCTTCAACGTATTCTCTGACGTTGTCGTAAACGGCGGCGTTCCCGCAGGAAACGAGGACCGTAAGAACAGATGCGATAACGATTAAAGCAAGTAATTTTTTCATATTTTATCTCCGCTTTGTAAACTATCAATGATTATATCATATCAAACGACAGATTTCAACATTATATTTCTTATATTCGCTTGATTATTCTTCATCCTGAGTGTATAATTAAAGTATATCAATATCGGAGAATTAAAGTGATTTTTGAAAAATACATCATGCCGGGTCTGATGCTCGGAACCTTCCGCGACGTAACGCCGGAGCTTCTCGGAGAGAGAGGCGTGAAGCATCTGCTCTGTGACATCGACAACACTCTCGTCACCTACGACGATCCGGAGCCGACGCCCGACGTGCTCGATTGGTTTGAAAAGATGAAAGAGGCGGGAGTCAGAGTCTCGTTCGTTTCAAACAATAACGCAGGACGGGTCGATAAATTCAACGAAAAGCTCGGTTTTATCGCTTATTCCAAGGCCGGGAAGCCGAAAACGAAGTTCCTTTTCAAGGCAATGGAGGATGCGGGCACGACAGCCCTAAACACCGCGCTTCTCGGTGATCAGCTCCTCACGGATGCTTCGGCAGCGAGCAGAGCAGGGCTTTTCTCATACATCGTTCCTCCCATAAAGGATAAAACGACGCTTTTCTTCAAGGCGAAAAGGCTTATCGAAAAGCCCTACGTCCGCAAATACAAAAAAATTCACGGAAACGGAGAAATAAAATGAATTATCAGACAAGATACGAAAAACTCAGAGAAAAAATGAAGGAAGCGGGCCTTGATGCCGTATACGTCAACTCACCCGAGAATTTCCGCTATATGTCGGGATACAACAGCCCCGACGGACATATGCTTATTACGGCAGATGCGGCTTATGAGTATTCCGATTTCCGCTACATAGAAGCAGCCCGCGCCGAATCGTTCCCGACAGTCAACGTTATGCTTTACCCCGAAAATCGTCTCATCGACGTGGTAAAGGAGCAGGGCATCAAAAAGATCGGTATCGAGGACACGAGACTGACCGTCGCCGAGCTCGCGGGACTAAAAAAGTCTCTTGAGGAAACGGGCACCGAAACGTATGAACTCGGAAACACGTTCACCGAGATCCGCGCCGTCAAGGACAAGGACGAGATCGACTCGATCGTCGCCGCACAGAGGATCGCGGAGGGCGCTTTCCGTCATCTCCTGAACGTCATAAACTACGACATGACCGAGGTCGAGGTCGCAGCCGAGCTCGAGTACTACATGAAGAAAAACGGCTCGGAAATGCCCGCGTTCGACACTATTGCGGTTTCCGGAAAATCGTCGTCCATGCCTCACGGCGTTCCCTCGAACAGAAAGCTTGAAAAGGGCTTCCTCACGCTCGACTACGGCGCAAAGGTAAACGGATACTGCTCCGATATGACGAGGACCATCGTCATCGGCAAGGCAGACGATGAAATTAAGAAGCTTTATAATACAGTACTGAAAGCTCAGCTTGCCGCGATCGACGCGATAACGAACGGCGCCGATGCCGGAGAAATGGACAAGATCGCGCGCGACATCATCAACGGAGCCGGATATGAAGGACGCTTCGGGCACAGCCTCGGACACGGCGTCGGCCTTCTCATCCACGAACTGCCGAACGAGTCTCCGCGCACCTTCGGCAAAAAACTCGTGCCCGGCAACATCGTCACCGTCGAGCCCGGTATCTATATCGAAGGACTTTACGGCTGCAGGATCGAGGATATGGTTTGCGTCACCGAAAACGGAAAAATCGACCTTACCGACTGCCCGAAGGAGCTCATTGAGATATGACGGGACTGTTTGAAAGAGCACTTTGCTTTGCGGCAGAGCGTCACGCGGGCCAAAAGAGAAAGGCGTGTGACGGCCCCTACTTTCTCCATCCGATGGAGGTCGCGACGATAGTCGGCACGATGACCGACGACGAGGAAACTCTCGCCGCGGCACTTCTTCACGACACCGTCGAGGACGCAGGCGTGACACTTGAAGAGATCAGAGCGCTTTTCGGAAAGAGAGTCTCTCTTCTCGTCATGACCGAGACCGAGGACAAACGTCCCGATCTTCCCGAGGTCATGACCTGGAGGATCCGCAAGGAGGAGACGCTCGGTATCCTTCAGAGCACAAAGGACTTAAGCGTTAAGATGATGTGGCTCGGAGATAAGCTTTCCAACGTCAGAAGCTTTTACAGACTGTATCTGAGAGAGGGCCTTGATATGTGGAAGCATTTCAATCAGACCGACCCACGGGAGCAGAAGTGGTACTACGACTCGATCAGAGATGCACTTTACGAGCTGAAAGATACGGACGCCTACCGTGAGTTCACCCGGCTCACGTCGTTACTTTTCGAAAACGTCAAAGAGGAATAAAATGAGAAAAACCATAACAAACGACATCCTGACGATATATCTTGAAGGCAGGATAGACTCCGCAAGCTCGGAAGCATTTTCCTTTTTTGTCAATGATGCGAGAGAGGGCGAATCATACCGTGAGCTCGTGCTCGACGCCGGAGGACTCGAGTACGTTTCGTCGGCAGGACTTCGCGTTATCCTCAGACTTAGAAAAGAAGAGCCGACTCTCCGCATCATCGGCGCATCTCCCGAAGTCTACGAGATTTTCGACATGACGGGTTTTTCCGAAATGATCCCGATAGAAAAAGCGTTCCGCAGAATGTCCGTCGACGGCTGTGAAGTGATCGGTCAGGGCGCGAAGGGAACTGTTTACAGGCTGAACGACGACACGATAATCAAGGTCTATAAGAATCCAGACAGCCTTCCCGATATAAAGAACGAAAGGGAACTTGCGCGCAAGGCGTTCATCCTCGGCATTCCGACCGCGATCTCTTACGACGTCGTGAAGGTCGGCGACAGCTACGGCTCAGTCTTCGAACTCCTGAACGCCGAATCTTTCTCGACTCTGATTTCGGAAGAACCGCAGAATATCGATAAATACGTGAGACTCTATGCGGAGCTCCTCCGCAAGATCCATAGCACGACGGTTTCCGAAAATGACATGCCGGATATAAAGATCACGGTCAGAAAATGGCTCGAAACCGACAGAGAGTATCTCCCCGCGGAGACCTTTGCAAAGGTACGCGACCTAATTGAAGCCGTACCCGACACCGTGAACATGCTGCACTGCGATTATCACACGAATAATATCATGATGCAGAACGGCGAGACTCTTCTGATCGATATGGACACGCTGTCCCACGGTCACCCGATTTTCGAGCTTGCGAACGTCCATATCACCTACGTCGGTTTCGGAGAGATCGATCCTTCCGTCGTTGAGAACTTCCTCGGACTTCCGTATGAGACCGCAAAGACGATCTGGAACAAGTTCCTCCCGATCTATCTTGACACCGATGACGCGGAAAAGATCAGAGACGTTGAGAACAAGGCGATACTCCTCAGCTGCATTCGGAATATGCGTCACACGATCCGCCGCGGCGGAGCCGATACCGAAGAAGGACGCCGTACGATAGACCTCTGCAGGGAAAATATAATCAGACTGTCGGGCGAGATCACGACTCTTGAATTTTAAAAAAATTAACCGCGACTTTATTCGCGGTTTTTTTCACTCAAGTTGCCAAAAACAAAAAAATATGGTATAATATAATGAATAATTTTATGAAAACGGAGGGATATGATGGACCTTTTCAACTGCATAACGATAAGCTATCTGATAGGCTGCATAAATCCCGCGTATTTCATCGCAAGGATAAAGGGATTTGACATCAGAGAGTCGGGCTCCGGAAACGCCGGCGGCTCGAACGCTCTCATCACCATGGGCAGGCTGATCGGCGTTTTCTGCATGATTTTCGATATTTTCAAGGCTTATTTCGCCGTGATGCTCGCAGGAAAGCTCTGCGGATCGTTTACGTACGCTTACGTCGTATCTACGGTTTCCTGCATATTCGGGCACATATTCCCGTTCTATCTCAGATTCCGCGGCGGTAAGGGACTTGCCTGCCTCGGCGGGTGCGTTTTCGCATACTCTCCTATCGTTTTCGTCATCATGCTGTCAGCAGAGGCGGTTATCGCCCTCGTGACGGATTACATATGCTTCGTCCCGCTTACCGCATCCGTCGCTTATCCGGTCGTTTACGGCTGTCTTTCACACGACGTTCCCGGAGCAATCCTCCTGACGTCCGTGACACTCGTCATGTTTGCAAAGCACCGCGAAAACATCGGCAGGATAAAGAACGGCACCGAGATAAAGCTCAGCTATCTGTGGCACGGTGAAGATGAAATGGAACGCATTAAAAAGAACAGCGAAAATAAATAAAAACGGAGTCAGTATATGAAAATCCTTTTCTGGATCCTCGGCTCAGTCGCAGCACTGATACTATGCTGCGTCATTC
>JAKSPW010000121.1 GCA_024404435.1 Clostridia bacterium
CGTCGATGTATTCTTCAAGCTCGCGCGCACAGATTTTTCCGTCGTGAGAGGGAAGAGCCAGCACCTTGTGGCGGGAGTACTCGATCGCACCCGCTTCGTGGACGTTCACGTGACCGGTCGTCGCCGCGATAACGCCCTCGTATCTCTTCAAAAGGGACGAGATAACTATCTGATTTGTCTGCGTGCCGCCGGTGAGAAAATAAACGTCGGAGTCGGGAGAGGCACACGCCGCCTTGATCTTTTCGGCGGCGGAAGCCGAGTATTTATCGCCGCCGTAGCTGACGACGGTTTCAAGATTCGTGTCCGCGAGGGCTTTCAGAACCTTCGGATGAGCACCCTCTGTATAATCGCTTTCAAATGAGAACATAAAAAACACTCCCCACAATAAAATTCCACAATAATTATACGACGGAACGAATATTCTGTCAATAAAAAACGGCTGATTTTCAGCCGTTTGACAATTTGTCGAGAATGTTCTTTACATTTTTTTCAAATTGTACTTTGTCGACGTACCGGAGTCTTGAAGCCACCCACTCGTCTTTTACGTCAAGTCCATCGAAAAGAAAACCGTTTCCGCCGTACGCGAGCCCGCGGTCACCCTCCCACTTCCATACGGCGTAACCGTCATCAACTGCGACGGTCTTCCACTCGTACGAGCCGTTCTCGTATCCCGTATCCGTTTTTGTGAGAAACAGCACGTATTTTACTCCCTCGACTGCCGGATGATAAAGCTCTTCACTGCACACAAAAAGTCTGAAAGGAGTATCCGTGACGGTGATCTCACTGCCTGCGACAGATTCGTCGCCGTACAGCACACGCTCGACCTCAAGTCCGAAAGAATTTGTGACAGTGCCGAAGAAGAAACGACCGTCATTCCGGTCGAACGCCGCGTCATCCCCGTATTCGGAATGAGTCGACGTGACCGTGCCCTCGACTACGATGTCGATCTTTCTGTCGAAGATGTCGGGAACAATGGCGATATCTTTCGTATTCATGCCGCCGTCGTATGCCGCGCCTCCGGTCAGTATCTTTGACAGGTCGTCGACGGTGAAGCTGTACTTGTCTGCCTCCTGTACGGAGCCTTCTTCAAGATTCTGACTCGTTTCGGTCGTTCGACTCGTGTCGGGAGTCGGTGCTCCGGCTTTGTCCCGTCTGAGTCCGACGGCAAACAGAGCCGCGCAGACCGTCACGCTCACGAGACAGGCGACGATAAACGTCCTTTTCAGTGTCACGCCGCGCGATTTTTTTCTTTCATCTCTGCGGCAGAGAAGCTCTCTTGTCGCTTCTTCATTTGTTTTCATAAATCCTCCTTTTCAAGCTCACGTTTCAGAGCCGCCTTTGCTCTGTAAACGAGCATTTCTATCTGCCGCTTCGACTTTTTCATCACGGCGGCGGCCTCCTCATTTGACATTTCCTCAAAATAAGTGAGGTGTAATACGTCGCGGTATTCCGCCTTCAGCCGTCCGAGCGCTTCGTGCAGGGCCTTTGCCTCCTCGCTTTTTATCATTTCTTCTTCAAGCGAGACCGTGTCCTCCGGCTCGGCAGACAGCTCCGTCATGCGGCGGGCTTTTCTCAGGTGATCGAGTGCCATGTTGCGCCCGACGGTGAAGAGCCACGTCTTGAAATGACTTTCGTCGCGGTCCGGCGGCTTCTTTACAATGAGCTTGAAGAAGGTGTCGTCCGCAAGCTCTTCGGCTGTGCAGACGAAGCGGTTGATGTAGAATATCAGAGGCGAACGGTACTCTCCGAGAAGCTCCGCGAGAGCCGAGTCGTCGCCGTCAAGATATTTTTGATAAGCGTTCATATCAGGTCCCTTATTTTGAAGTACTTCACCCGTTAAACGTATGAAAAGGAGATTTCTCACATCCATTATACCACATTTTTCATTTGACAAGAGCCCGCATGGGGTATATAATATTAAAAATGACTGTTTTAAGGAACGAATATGGATTTTACCGAAAAAACAAAGGATTCGGAGCTGATATACGACGGTGTCGTGCTCCACGCATACCGCGACACGGTGGTGCTGCCGGACGGCGGCGAGTCCGTGAGAGAATACGTGCGTCATAACGGCGCGGTCTGCATAGTACCGCTGACCGACGACGGACACGTCGTGCTTGAAAAGCAGTACCGCTACGCCGTCGGCAGGGAACTGACGGAGATCCCTGCGGGAAAGCTCGACTCTCCCGACGAAGAGCCTCTTGCGGCGGCAGTGCGCGAGCTGAAAGAGGAAACGGGAGCCACGGCGCGTGAGATGGAATATATAGGCGACTACTTCGGCTCTCCCGCGATAATGGGAGAAAAGATCTCGATGTTCGTCGCGCGCGGGCTTACCTTCGGCGAGAGAGATCTTGACGACGACGAGTTTCTCGACTTTTTCGAGATGCCCCTCGAAGAGGCAGTGGAAGCCGTCCTGAAAGGCGAGATCACCGACGGAAAAACGCAGGCTGGCATCCTGCGCGCCGCCATGATGAAAAAATGATTTTTTTTGGAAAAAAACTATTGAAAAACCGTCGTTTTTGTGGTACAATAAAACAAATTTTTTAAGGAGGTAACTCACATGAAAGTCGGAACGACAAAAGAGCTTAAGAATCACGAATACAGAGTAGGTCTTACGCCTGATAACGTTATGGCGTACGTCACTCACGGTCACAAGGTATACGTTGAGGCTGGGGCGGGAGTCGGTGCCGGTTTCAGTGACGAGGAATACACGGCAGCCGGTGCCACGATTCTTGCTACTCCGAAGGAAGTATTCGATACGTGCGACATGATCGTCAAGGTCAAGGAGCCCGAGGAATGCGAATACGGATATCTCAGAGAGGGACAGATCCTCTATACTTATCTTCACCTTGCGGCTAATAAGGCGCTTGCCGACAAGCTCATCGAAAAGGGCGTGAAGGCAGTCGCGTTCGAGACGATAAAAGACGGCATGGGCAACCTTCCGTGTCTCCGCCCGATGAGCCAGATCGCGGGCAGACTTTCCGTACAGGAAGGTGCCAAGTATATAGAGCAGAGCTTCGGCGGCAGAGGGATCCTTCTCGGCGGTGTCCCCGGAGTTGAAAGAGGCAAGATCGTCATCATCGGCGGCGGCGTCGCGGGAACGTACGCGGCAAAGGCCGCAGTCGGTATCGACGCTCAGGTCACGCTTCTCGACATCAATCCCAACAGACTTGCATATCTCGAGGATATTTTCGGCGCGTCCGTCACGACGCTTTACTCGACCGAAGCCAACATCAGAAAGGCACTTTCGGAAGCTGACCTCGTGATCGGCTCCGTGCTGATCCCCGGCGGCTCGACACCGAAGCTCGTCAGACGCGAGCATCTGAAGCTCATGAAAAAAGGTGCTGTCATCGTTGACATCGCCATCGACCAGGGCGGATGCTGCGAATCCTCTCACACGACGACGCACGACGACCCGATCTTCATCGAAGAGGGCATCGTTCACTACTGCGTCGGCAATATGCCGGGTGCCGTACCGCACACGTCGACTGTCGCACTTGCGAACACGACGATCAAATACGGCCTTTCGATCGCGGACAACGGCCTTGAAAAGGCAGTCGCACTCGACGCGGGTCTCCGCGACGGCGTCAACATTTACGATCACAAGTGCGTGAACGCAAACGTCGCAAAGAGCCTCGGCTACACTCTCGAAACAATGTAATAAAAAAACTCCCTCGGGAGTTTTTTTATTGACAAAACGTGAGCGATAGGTTAGAATAAATGTTAGAATACAGGTAACAGGAGATGACGTCATGACTGTAAATGAAGCAAAAAAATCACTTGCGGCGCTCCAGGAGAAGATGAGCGCATACGACCACGCGATGGGACTGCTGTTCTATGACGGCGCGACTGTGGCACCGAAAGCAACGGCATCCAACAGAGGACATACGCTCGCCATACTCAGCGAGGAGAGCTATAAGCTGTCGACGGGAGGCGAAACTGTCGAACTTCTCGAATTCCTCGACGCGAACGGGGAAGAACTGACCGACGCGGAAAAGCGTCAGGTATACCTCCTTCTCAAAAGCATCAGAAATATGAGAAAAGTGCCGCTTGACGAGTACGTCGAGTGGCAGAAGCTCCTCGTCGACGCGGACGACGTCTGGCATACGGCAAAGGAAACGAGCGATTTCGCGCTTTTCTGCCCGTATCTCGAAAAGATATTTGAGACGAATATCCGCTTTGCGGGATATTTCGCGCCCGAAAAACATCCGTACGATTACTGGCTCGGCGAGTATGAGGACGGACTTACGATGGAGACCTGCGACAGATTCTTCTCGCGCCTGCGCGAGAGGCTCGTGCCGCTGATAAAGAAAATTTCCGCTTGCCCGCAGGTCGACGACTCGATGCTCTTCGGAGACTTTCCCGAAGAGGCGCAGGATAAGCTCTCGTATTATCTGATGGAGCACATGGGACTCGACCTCGGTCACGTCGGACTTTCGACGACGGAGCACCCGTTCACCACGTCGCTCGGCTCGCACCTTGACGAGAGAATAACGACACATTACCACACGGAAAACTTTGTCTCCTCGATGTATTCCGTGATACACGAGGGCGGTCACGCCCTGTACGACACGGGAAGCGCCGAAGAGCTTGCATACACCTGCACAGACGGCGGATGCTCGATGGGTATCCACGAGAGCCAGAGCCGTTTTTACGAGAATATCCTCGGGCGCAGCCGCGGCTTTGCAGAGTGGATATTCCCGACTCTGCAGGAGCTTTTCCCGAGCCTTGACGGTCACACGGCGGAGGAATTCTATCTTGCGATAAACAAGACGGAGCCGTCTCTTATCCGTACCGAGTCCGACGAGATAACGAACAGTCTGCACGTCATGATCCGCTATGAGCTCGAAAAGAAAGTTATGAGCGGTGAGCTCGCCGTGCGCGGCCTGCCGGAGGCGTGGAACGCGCTCTACCTTGAATATCTCGGTGTCGAGGTGCCGGACGACAAGCACGGCGTGCTTCAGGACAGCCACTGGTCGGGCGGAGCAGTCGGGTATTTCCCGTCGTACGCGCTCGGAAGTGCCTACGGCGCGCAGTTCCTCAAAAAGATGAGAGAGTCCGTCGATGTCGACGCTTGCCTTAAAAAAGGAGACTTTTCAAAGATCAATGAGTGGAACAGAGAGATGATATGGAAATA
>JAKSPW010000122.1 GCA_024404435.1 Clostridia bacterium
CTACGTCACGGGCAACACCGCGATCGACGCGCTGAAGACGACGGTCAGAGAGGACTACGATCACCCCGAGCTCGAGTGGGCGAAGGGCTCGCGCCTCATCATGATCACGGCGCACCGCAGAGAAAATCTCGGCGAGCCGATGCACAGCATGTTCCGCGCGATAAGACGCATCATCGACGAGAATCCCGACGTGAAGGCGATCTACCCGATCCACATGAATCCCGTGGTGCGCGCGGCGGCTGAAGCCGAGCTCGGCGGCTGCGACAGGATCCGCATCATCGAGCCGCTCGACGTGCTCGACTTCCACAACTTCATGGCGAGAAGCTACATGATCCTCACGGACAGCGGCGGAATTCAGGAGGAAGCTCCCTCCCTCGGCAAGCCGGTGCTCGTCATGCGCGACACGACGGAGCGCCCCGAGGGCATCAAGGCGGGAACACTGAAGCTCGTCGGCACGGACGAAAAGGTCATCTACGACAACTTCAAGGAGCTGCTTGAAAACAAGGAGTCCTACGACAGAATGAGCCGCGCCTCGAACCCGTACGGCGACGGCAGGGCCTGCGAGAGGATCGCAGATATACTTGAGAAAGAATAAAAAAAGCACCCTTTCGGGTGCTTTTTTTGAATGAAGTCGGCGGCTTCGCCGCCTGATAAAGTCACTCGCTTCGCTCGTTAATTATCGTTCATTTCCGTCCCGGCGGAAATGAACGATAATTTGCAATTTGTCATTTGTAATTTGCAATTACAAAAAAGAGAAAACTAAATTTCAACGACCAGCTCTTCGCCGGCTTTGATCTCGTATTCTTTTTTGCCGAATATCAGCTTGCCGCCTTCTTTTGTGGAATAGACCTTCGCGCTGTTTTTGTCGGCGTAAACCGTGACGTAATCACCGTTCGGAAGCGGGACCTTGCCGCTTATGAATTTATAAACGCCGAGCTTCGGCTCCACCGTGAAGCTTTCATATCCGACCGACGTGGAATATACGCCGAGGCAGTATCTTCCGAGCAGATAAACAGGTCCGCTGCCCCACGCGTGGCAAAGCGAGCATCCGTATTTATTTCCGTACATCTCATAATGCTGCGTGCCGGTTTTCTGCGGATCGAACTGCTCCCATATCGAAGTTGCGCCGAGCTTTACCATTCCACCCCAGTAGGAGCTGATCTTCTTCTGCGCGAACTTCACGTCTCCCATCTTGCATCTCGCGCAAAGCTCAAAGAATTCGAAATAGGGTGTCGTGATCTGCGTGACTTCATCGTTGTTCAGGACGTTTCTGACGATCCGGCGCGCGTTTTTATCCGACACGAAGTCGTACAGAACGGCGAAAATATTCGGGTGGCGCGTGATATGCTCCGAACCGAGGCAATCGACGAACGCCCCCTTTTCGCTGTTCCAGAAGTCGCGCATTATCTTCTTCTTCAGAGCGTCCGCCTTTTTCAGGCAGGCTTCCTTTTCTTCTTCATGTCCGCAGATCGAATTGAGTTCAGCCATCACGCCGTGCGTTCTCCAGAGCAGGATCTGCTCGGCGGCAAGCGGCGCGGATCTGTCCATATCCGACCAGTCGATGAATACCCAGTCTCCGTCCCGCTCGCACATATATCCGTTTTCGTCAAGACGTCCTTCGATAAATCCGTACAGCGCACGGATCCTGTCGAAAAAGGTTTTGACGAATTTTTCGTCGCCCGTCGCTTCGTAGTATTCATGCGCGCCCATGATGAGATAAAGCGAATAATCGTTTATCGTGTTGACGTGCTGCTCGAACGGAGCCTTTCCGAGCAGCGCGATTATCGTGCGCTTTGTGATCTCCGGATCGAAATAGAGATAGCGGTTAGCCATATACGACTGATAGGCGTCGCCAGACCACACCCATCTGTCACGCTTGATCCCGTCAAGATAGAATTCGCGGCTGTTGAGATGGAAGGTATAAGCGCATGTGTCCCATATCTTCTTTATGCTTCTGTTGCTGCATTCGAAAAACGCATTGTCCTCAAGCGGCAGATACTCGTATTCGGCAGTGATCTTTATTTTTGATTTTGACACAGCGTACAGGAAACGGAATGCGTGAGCATCGATCACGTAGCTCTCTCTGCCGCTCAGACGTTCGGTGACGAGCGCCTCGTCCACGTCGAGCGCTTCCTCGCGCGATTCCCCGTAGGACAGGATCATCTCTTCATCCGGATCCGCTCCCTCGACGGTAATGCGGCAGAAGGTCTCTTCTCCGTAATCGTACAGCGTTCCTCCGCCGACTTTCCAGCGGGATCTCGGCTTTTTTATCTCATACTCGAAGGGAAATATCCTCGGGTCATCATCGGGCGAGAAATATTCCGGACGGTCTCCGACGGGGATCGCCACGCCTGTCTTGTGTCCGCACGACCACGTTTCATCGGTTACGAGGTATTTGCTGTCGATAAAAGCGCACGGAAAACCCTCAACGCAGGTAAGGTCAAGGATCAGAAGGTGACTGCCTGCCCCTGCCGTGATATCTTTATTGAGCGGCAAGAATTTTCCGTCAAGCTGAGCACGTCCGATAACGTTGTCGGTCGTGACCGCTTTGAACGTGAATTCCTCCGGACATTCGAACGACTTTAACAGTCTTACGTTGACGTAAGGTGTGTCAAGATGCCAGAATGCCGGGTACTGCACTCCGTATTCGGTCCTGCGTGAATGGAGCTTTATGCTGTGATACAGCTCAAAATCTCCGTTATACCATATCCAATGCGCTTTGTTCATGATTTTGTCAATTCCTTTCGATAGATCCGCAAGTCAATATTACCACACCGTACGGAAAAAAGCAACAGCTTACGACTTAAAAAAGAAGCCTTTCGGCTTCTTTTTTAATAGCGTCCGATCTCGTCGAACGGGATATTCATAAAGTCGGCTCCGTCCTTTATGCGGTAGTCGCCGATCGAGGGATTGACGAAGATCGGGTTTTCCGTGACGGGCAATATCTTGTTGCCTTCGACCGTGCCGACCTCGTACAGGCGGTCGCTGAACTCTTCTTGGAAATTACCGAATGCGTAGTTGTCGACGATCTTCGTTCCCGTCGGGCTGATGAGGAAGGCGGGGTCGTCGAGTATCTCCTTGTATTCAGCCGGAGGATCGAAGGGCCTCGGGCTTCCGATGCTGTAATAATAATCACGGATCTCGTTGTATCTGTCGTACTTTATCGCGAAGAGCTCGGGCCATCTTGCCTCCCAGAGAGCTCTTTCCTCTGTGCCCTCGGCGGGTACTCTCGAAAGCGACTGATAAAGTCCCGGTATCGTGGGAGACGTGAAGGTGCTGCCCGTATACGCCATTTCGTAATACTTGTCTCCGCCCTGGATATAGCCTCTTCCGTCGGTCGGAGAAATGAACACGTTGCCCCGAATATCGCTGTCGCGTCCGCCTCCGGCGCAGACTCCCTGGTCTCCCGTATTGAAGAAGATATTTCCGTAGACGTGCTGTCCGGAGAGACCGTCGTCAAGATAGATGGCGAAGGTCGGGTGCGGGAAGTCGTGGAAGAGGTTGTATCTGATGATATTGTCTCGGTCCGCAAACGAGCGTCCCATGTAGATGGAGCCGCAGTCCCACGCGCTTTCGACCAGATGGTCGAATATGCAGTACTCGATCACGTTGTCGATGCAGCGGCCGTTTCTGTCCTCCTCGGCCTGACCGAGGATGATCGCGGAGTGCGGAGCGTTGCGGAACTCGCAGTGCGAGACCGTCGTGCCGACAGAGCTGAACAGTCTGATCGCGGGATAGTAGCAGTGGTGCATCTGCGAGAACTCGTGGAAATAACAGTTGTCGATGAGGTTGTTCGACTTTATGAGCTTATAAACGTCGCCGTCCGTCGACCAGATTCCGCCGCCTGCGAGCTGGCTGAAGTCGCAGTCGCGGACCGTCACGTTGTTGCCGTTCTCGATCCTGATCGTGTAAAGGCCGCCGATG
The DNA here is from genome assembly GCA_024404435.1 of Clostridia bacterium. Classification (GTDB taxonomy): domain Bacteria; phylum Bacillota; class Clostridia; order Oscillospirales; family CAG-272; genus RUG11130. The sequence goes on from JAKSPW010000122.1 coordinate 3,925, forward strand.
CCCTTGAAATTGCAGTGCTCAAAGGTCAAGTAGTCTCCGGTGAGTCTCACGGCGACGTCTCTCGTCGACTCGAAGCTGAAGCCCTCGAAGGCGAGGTGGTCAGCCGTGATATCAATGAACTTATCCTTCATCGCGAGGACGTAGTCGGCGCTCGGCCGATAGACGTACAGCGTCTTTGTCGAGAAGTCGATGTAGTACTCGTCCTCGGCGTCAAGCTCCTCGGAAACGTTCGAGAAGACCGTCTTGTGTGATTCGTCGTAGAGCACGTTCGAGAACTGGAAGGGCTCCTCGGCAAGAGTGATCGAGCCCGCCTCAACGTCGATCGAAGCGATGTCGACGTACTGAGAATAGTATCTCGGGCCGATGTAGCCGATGAGTCGCATGCCCTCGCAGGTGTGGTATTTCTTTACGCGTCCGAGTCCCATGGGGGTGAGCTCGAGCGTGTAGCCCGGATATTTTCCGGAATACTCGGTCAGAAGCTGGAAGGACTCGTGCTCCGAGTCTCTGTTCGGGAAACGAGCCTCGTAGCAGCGGATCCCGTCGCGGTAAAGCACGTTAGAGCGGTCGAACGGCTCGTCGCCCACCTTATCGGTGAGGTCGACCTTGTAAATGCTGTCCGCAAACTTACTGCTGAAGAGGTATTTGTCCTTTTCCTCGATCGGGACGAACTCGTCTTTTCCTATCGTTATGCCGTTCTCGAAGAGGACTTCTCCGTCGCCGTATGCCCGATACGTGATCGGAGAGTCTGCCGTGCCGGAGTCCTCTGCCGTGAATACTGTCTCAAGGCAGCCGTAGTTGCCCGCGAAGAATGCGACGGTTATCGGCCCCGTGTGAGTCTTTTTGTACTCTCTGACCGCGCTCTTTGCCTTCTCGAAGGTTGCAAACGGCGCGGATTTTGAGCCGCTGTTCGAGTCGCTTCCCGTAGTCGAAACGTAGAACGTCGCGTTATCCGACACGGGATATTCCTTCTCCGTATAGTAGGAGTGCTCCGTCGGCTTCTCGTAAGCGATCTCATAAGTGAAGTCAGCTTCGATGAATCGGTGGATTATCGCCGCGAACTGTTCGCGTGTCGCCGTGCCTCTGGGATTCAGCGTCTTTTCCGTCACGCCCGTGACGAGTCCGACCGCATTTGCCCACGACATCGCGTCAAGCGCGTAGTCGTGGATCTTCTTATAGTCGGTGTAGCCCTTTATGTCGGCCTTGTCCGTCGTT
>JAKSPW010000123.1 GCA_024404435.1 Clostridia bacterium
GATGCTCAAGAAGTCGATTGACGAGTATCTTGACGACGCAGACGACGTTTGAAAGTGGCGCGAACCTGAGTCGCAGGTGAGCTTCTTTCAAACCTCATTTGTGCCTTTTGCCGCGAAAGACGGCGGCAAATTCACAGAATCCTCTCAAATGCTAAGAAAGGCATGGCCAAAAAAACATCAGACTAAAAGCGAAAAGGCAGGTAATAAATCATGAAAGTTGTACTTCTTCAGGACGTTAAGGGACAGGGCAAAAAGGATCAGATCGTAAACGTGTCCGACGGATACGCACGCAACTTCCTTTTCCCGAAGGGACTCGCTGCCGAGGCAACGAACACCGTGCTCAACGATATAAAGAACAAGGAAGCGGCAAAGGCAAGACGCATCGAGCTTGAAAAAGCGGCTGCAAGAGAGACCGCAGAGAAGCTCGACGCTCTGAAGGTCATAATCAAGATCAAATCCGGAGAGGGCGGCAGAATGTACGGCTCCGTCACCTCGAAGGACATCGCGGACGCTCTCGCCGCACAGCACGGCGTTGAGATAGACAAGAGAAAGCTTGTCCTCGACGAGCAGATCAAGACCTACGGCGCATACGACGTCGACGTGAAGCTCTATCCCGAGATCTCGGGCAAGATCCACGTGACCGTCACCGAGGCGTAAAACGGCGGAGCAGGTATGAACAGCAGTATAGGAGAAGATTTCGGCAGAAAAATGCCGTTCTCGCTTGAAGCGGAGCAGTCCCTTCTCGCCTCCGTCATGATCGATCCGTCCTGCATGGACAATATCGCGGCGATCGTGGGAGCCGACGACTTCTATCTTGCGGAGCACCGCGAGATATTCGACGTCATGCAGGGAATGTACCTCAAGAGCAAAAACATCGACGTCGTGACGCTCATCAACGAGCTCGTCATGAACGGAGTATACAACGACGACGGTGCCGGAAGAGACTATCTGAAGCTCATCGCGGAGGCAGTGCCGACCGCGGCGAACGCCGTCGACTACGCGATGATCATTCGCGACAAGGCGATGCTGCGCCAGCTCATCGACGCGGGTGAAGCCATCTCGGACGCAGCTTACGGAGGTGCCGACGAGGCTGAAGTGCTCGTCGAGTTCGCGGAGCAGAAGGTCTTTTCGATCGCCGAAGGCAGAGAAAACAAGAATTTCGTACATATCAGAGAGGCGCTGGCATCAGTCTGCCTCAAGCTCATTAACATGGCGCAGGTTCCCGACTTCGAGAAGGGGACGCCCACGGGCTTCAAGGAACTCGGCAACGTGATCGTGGGGCTCGGAGACTCCGACCTCGTGCTGATCGGCGCCCGCCCCGGCATGGGTAAAACGAGTTTCGCCATGAACATCGCGACTTCCGCAGCCGCGAAAATGAAGAAGACGGTCTGCGTCTTCTCGCTTGAGATGTCTGCGGAGCAGCTCGCCAACAGGATGCTGTCGAGCGAGGCGCAGGTGGACAGCTACAAGCTCCGCTCCGGACAGCTCGAGTCATCCGACTGGGAGGCCGTCGCGCACGCGTCGTCGAGGCTTTCCGAAATGGATATCCTCATCGACGACACGCCCGGCATCACCGTCATGGGCATGAAATCGAAGCTTCGCCGCGTCAAGAACCTCGGACTCGTGGTAGTCGACTATCTCCAGCTCATGCAGAGCGACAGACGGAACGACAACAGAGTCCAGGAGGTCGGTGAGATCTCCCGCGGACTGAAGCTGCTCGCCAAGGAGCTCGGCGTTCCCGTCGTGACCTGCGCACAGCTTTCCCGCGGTCCCGAATCGAGAACGGACAAGCGCCCGATGCTGTCCGACCTCCGTGACTCCGGTGCGATCGAGCAGGACGCCGACATCGTCATGTTCCTTTACAGAGACGAGTATTATAATGAAGACAAGGGCTCGCAGAGCGTCGCCGAGGTCATCATCGCGAAGAACCGTCACGGCTCCGTCGACAAGGTCAAGCTCGGCTGGATAGGACAGTACACGAAGTTCACGAACCTTGCACACGAGTAAGCCTCCCGTCGGAGGATGCTCTTTTCGGCAGGCAGATGAATGAAAAATCGGAAAGGTGCCGATAAAATGCTTGAAAAAATCACCTCTCCCGCGGATATAAAGTCGCTGTCCGACGGCGAACTCGATACGCTCGCGCGGGAAATAAGAGAAAAGATCATTTCGACCGTGTCTGAAAACGGAGGCCATCTCGCCTCCAATCTCGGCACGGTCGAGCTCACACTCGCCCTTCACAGAGTGTTCGACTGCCCGAAGGATCACTTCATCTTCGACGTCGGTCATCAGGCGTACGCGCACAAGCTGCTCACGGGCAGATACGGCGATTTCGGCTCTCTTCGCGAAACGGGAGGCATTTCGGGCTTCACCAACCGCGGCGAGAGCGGATACGACACGGTGACGGCGGGACACAGCGGCTCGTCCGTCTCGGTCGGGCTCGGCGTCGCCACGGCAGAGAGCATGAAGGGCTCGGATGCCGTCACGGTGTCCGTCGTCGGCGACGGCTCGTTCACGAACGGCATGATCTCCGAGGCGCTCAACAACTGCCCGAAGGACGGCGTGAAGTTCATAATAATCTTAAACGATAACGGGATGTCGATCTCGGAGAACGTCGGCGGATTTTCGGATCATTTCGCCCGCATCCGCACGAGTGAGCACTATTTCAGCTTCAAGTGCTTCATGAAGGAGCATTTCGTGAAGGTGCCTCTCGTCGGCAAACCGATAGTGAAGCTCGCAAGGCTCATCAAAAACGCCGTCAAAAGGCTCATCATCAGCGGCAACATCTTCGAGACCTTCGGGCTTGAATATCTCGGACCCGTCGACGGGAACAACATTGAAAAGCTCACGACCGTGCTCCGCGAGGCAAAGAGCCGCGACGAGGTGACGGTCGTCCACATAAGAACAAAAAAAGGACTCGGCTACGCGCCGGCGGAAGCCGCTCCCGAAAAATACCACTCCACCGCTCCGTTCGACATTGAAACGGGAGAGAGAGCTCCCGAAAAAATGTCCTTCACCGCGGAGGTGTCAGACACTCTCTGCGAGGCGGCGGAGGAAAACGAAAAGATCTGCGCCGTGTGTGCCGCGATGCGGGACGGAACGGGGCTCGACGGCTTTGCCGAGCTGTTCCCGGACAGATTCTTCGACACGGGCATCGCGGAGGAACACGCAGTCGCGTTCTGCGGAGGGCTGTCGCTCGCGGGTTATCACCCCGTCTGCGCGCTGTACTCGACCTTCGCTCAGAGAGTATACGATCAGCTTTTCCACGACGTCGTGCTTCAGAAGACGCCGCTCACCCTGCTCCTCAGCCACGCGGGACTCGTTGCGGGTGACGGCGTGACTCATCAGGGCATCTTCGACGTTGCGCTGTTTTCTTCCGTGCCGGACGTCAGGATCTTTTCGCCCGACAGCTACTCTGAGCTTTCGATGCTGCTGAAAGCGTCTCTTTCGTCTCCGTACGTCGACGTGATCCGCTATCCGAAGGGAGAGGAGGCTCACTACGACAGAAGTACCTTCACTCGTAACGGCAACGTTTCGTATAACGTGCCGGAGGGCGCGGAGGCCGTGATCGTCACCTACGGCAGGATGACATCCGTCGCAGTCGGCGCGGCAGAGAAGTCGGCCCACAGAGTCGGAGTCGTGAGAGTGTCCAGACTCATGCCGATACCGCTTGACGAAATACTCGCGGCAGTCGGGGACGTTCCCTTCGTTTATATCCTCGAGGAGGGCATCAGACGCGGCGGATTTGCCGAAAGACTTGCCGCACATCTGCACGACAGAGGAAACAGAGCGAAGACGGTCATCCACGCCGTGAACGGGGAATTCCCGCCGCACGGAAGCCTCGCACATCTGTTTGAAAGATACGGATTCACACCCGAAGCGGTTGCGGGAAGACTTGACGCCGCTATGAATAAAGGAGAAGAACAAATGTCAGAAGAAGTAAAAGCATTACCTCAGCTCATAATGAGATGGAAGAACGATCACGCCGAAAAGCCGGAGCCGACGCTCCCCGACGGGTGCGAGGTGCTGACGTTCCCCGAGGTCCCGAACGCGGTCGACGAGTGGCTCGACATCGTGCAGTACGGACTGTCGAACGGCAGAGAGACGAAAGCATACTATGATCAGATCATGACGGGCTGGCCCCACTATTCCGACGACAAGTGCTTTTTCGTGAAGTATCGCGGAGAGTACGTCGCGACAGTCACCGTCATCTGTGACTACGAGAATAAGGACGGGTACGTCCACATGGTCGCCTGCAGGGAATCGGCTCGCGGACTCGGCATCGGAAACTGGATGTCGTCGTGGGCGGACTACGTCCTGAGACGCGAGGGAATGGAAACGGCGCACCTCACGACGGACGACTGGAGGATACCCGCGATAAAGACGTATCTGAAAAACGGATTTGAGCCCGATCTCGTCTCCCGCGAGGGCTTCGGCGAGAGATGGAAGAAGATTTTTGAGATAATTAACGGATAAAATGGAAATCCTTGATTTGTACAATGCCCGCAGGGAGAAAACCGGCAAAACGGCGGTGCGCGGTGAGAAGATCGAAGAAGGCTCGTACCACTTTGTCATCCACGTCTGCATTTTTGCCTCCGACGGCAGGATGCTGATACAACAGCGGCAAAAGGACAAGCACGGCTGGCCGAATATGTGGGATATATCGGTCGGCGGCAGTGCCGTTTCGGGAGAGGACCCGCAGGACGCGGCATCGAGAGAGCTTTTCGAGGAGCTCGGGATAAAGTATGACTTCACGGGTATCCGTCCGCATCTGACCGTGAACTTCGACGTGGGCTTTGACGACTATTTTATTATCGAAAAAGACGTCGATCTGAACGAGACGGTCCTGCAGCCCGAGGAAGTTCAGGCAGTGAAGTGGGCGACGCGGGACGAGATACGACAGATGATGGCGGACGGCATCTTCATCCCGTATCACCCGTCGCTGATAGAGCTTCTGTTCGAGTCGGTAGATCATTACGGCGCGATGGAGAGGTGAAGAAGCCTTAAGCTTTAAGCCTTAAGCCTTAAGCTTTTATAATGAAAAAAGCAGTTCCGATTTCAAAAGCATTATAAAAATCTGACGGACATCGAAAAGAAGCAATTCAAAAACACGCTGGCGATTTTTGCGGAGA
>JAKSPW010000124.1 GCA_024404435.1 Clostridia bacterium
ATTTTTTTATTCTTATTCTTCGTCGGAAGCCTCTTCGGTTTCTTCGACGTTGTCCTGAACGTCTTCTTCATACTCTTCGGAAGCATCGGACTTCTCGTCCTCTGCGTCCTCTGCGAAGATCTCTTCGGGAGTGAGCTCGGGAGCTTCCTCTTCGGGAATATCAAGGTGGAACTTGTGATCTTCGTCACACTCGACCTCGATGTTTCTGTAGAGCTCCATGCCGGTGCCGGCGGGGATGAGCTTACCGATGATGACGTTCTCCTTGAGACCCATGAGGTGGTCGACCTTGCCTCTGATGGCGGCTTCGGTGAGGACCTTCGTGGTCTCCTGGAAGGATGCGGCGGACAGGAACGAATCCGTGCCGAGGGAAGCCTTCGTGATACCGTAGAGAACGGGCTCGCTCTCTGCAAGGCGGAGCGTGATCTCACCTGCGTCGATCCTTGCCTGAAGCTTCTCGTTCTCGGTCATGAACTCGTTGATGCTTACGATGGAGCCGGGCAGGAGGTCCGAGTCTCCTTCGTCGGTAACGTGTACCTTACGCGTCATCTGACGTGCGATGACCTCGATGTGCTTGTCGTTGATGTTGATGCTCTGCGAACGGTAGACCTTCTGGACTTCAAGGATGATGTAGTCGTAGACTGCATCGATGCCGTTGACTCTGAGGATGTCGGCAGGGCTCTTGTCACCTTCGGTCAGCTCGCGGCCTGCACGGACGTGCTGTCCGTCCTCGACAACGATACGCGTACCGAACGGGATCTGGTAAACGATAGGCTCGCTGCCGTCGTCGGGAGTGATCGTGATGTTGCGCATCTTCTTGACCTCGTGGATCGAGACCATACCCGTTGCTTCCGCGATCATGGCGATCTTCTTCGGCTTTCTTGCCTCGAAGAGCTCCTCGACTCTCGGAAGACCCTGTGTGATGTTGGCTGCAGCGACACCGCCGGTGTGGAAGGTACGCATCGTAAGCTGTGTACCGGGTTCACCGATTGACTGTGCGGCGATGATACCGACTGCCTCACCGACGTTGACGGGCTTGTCGTTTGCAAGGTCTGCACCGTAGCAGTGTGCGCAGACACCGTGACGTGCCTTACACTGAAGGACTGTTCTGATGTGAACGGACTTGATGCCTGCGGCAACGATCTTCCTTGCGATGGGATCGGTGATCATCTCGTTGTTGCCGATGATGACTTCACCGGTTTCCGGATGAACGATCTCGCCGATCGTATATCTGCCGACGAGTCTGTCGCGGAGCGGCTCGACAACGTCGTTGCCTTCGACGATATCGGATACCCAGATACCGTTCTCGGCACCGCAGTCTTCTTCTCTGATGATAACGTCCTGAGAAACGTCGACGAGACGGCGCGTCAGGTAACCCGAGTCGGCAGTCTTAAGAGCCGTGTCGGAAAGGGACTTACGAGCACCGCGGGCTGCGATGAAGTATTCGAGGATGTTAAGACCTTCACGGAAGTTCGATTTGATCGGGATCTCCATGGTCTTACCGGAGGTAGCGAACATAAGTCCACGCATGCCGGCAAGCTGTCTCATCTGAGTCATACTGCCTCGAGCACCGGAGTCGGACATCATCTTGATGGAGTTGTAACGGTCGAAGTTAGCCTGAAGGGCAGAGACGACGTCCTTTGTTGTCTGTTCCCAGACGGCGATGACGTTTTCGTATCTCTCTTCTTCGGTCAGTTCACCGCGTGCAAAGTGGTGAGCGATCTTGTCGACCTTCTTCTCGGCTTCATTGATGAGGGCATATTTTTCCTTCGGGATCGTCATGTCGGCGACGGAGATGGAGATGGACGCCTTCGTCGAGTACTTGTAGCCCATGCTCTTGATGCTGTCGAGCACCTGAGCGGCAACGGAGAAGCCGTGCTTCTTGATGCAGCGGTCGACGATGTCGCCGAGCTCCTTGGAGGTCGTGACGAACATGATCTCGAGGTCAAAGAGCTTGGATTCGTCGCTTCTGTCGACGTATCCGAGGTCCTGCGGGATGTTTTCGTTGAAGATGAGTCGGCCGAGAGTAGCGTCGATGATCTTCGTCTGCTTCTCTCCGTTGATTTCTTTTTCAACTCTGACCTTGATGGGAGCGTGCAGACCGAGGTTGCCGGTCTGGTATGCCATCATAGCCTCGTCGAAGTTGCGGAAGTACTTGCCTTCGCCGACTTCACCGGGCTTGTCGAGAGTAAGATAGAACGAGCCGAGGACCATGTCCTGAGACGGAACGGCGATTGCACGGCCGTCAACGGGTTTTAAGAGGTTGTTGGCGGAGAGCATAAGGAAGCGCGCCTCTGCCTGAGCCTCTGCGGAAAGCGGAACGTGAACAGGCATCTGGTCGCCGTCGAAGTCGGCGTTGAATGCCTTACAAACGAGCGGATGAAGCTTGATCGCCTTGCCTTCGACGAGGACGGGCTCGAATGCCTGAATGGAAAGTCTGTGAAGGGTAGGAGCACGGTTCAGAAGAACGGGGTGATTCTTGATGACGTTCTCGAGAGCATCCCACACGTCGGGGTTGACTCTTTCGACCTTCTTCTTGGCTTCCTTGATATTCGTTGCCTTGCCCATCTCGACGAGTCTCTTCATGACGAAGGGCTTGAAGAGCTCGAGAGCCATTTCCTTCGGCAGACCGCACTGATAGATCTTGAGGTCCGGTCCGACGACGATAACGGAACGTCCGGAATAGTCGACACGCTTGCCGAGCAGGTTCTGACGGAAACGTCCCTGCTTACCGCGGAGCATTTCGGAAAGCGACTTGAGAGGTCTGTTGGAAGGACCTGTTACGGGCTTTCCGCGTCTGCCGTTGTCGATGAGAGCGTCAACGGCTTCCTGGAGCATTCTCTTCTCGTTGCGGATGATGATGTCGGGAGCGCGGAGCTCCATGAGTCTCTTGAGACGGTTGTTTCTGTTGATAACTCTGCGGTAGAGGTCGTTGAGGTCGCTGGAAGCGAAACGGCCGCCGTCGAGCTGTACCATCGCGCGGATATCCGGCGGGATGACGGGGATGACGTCGAGGATCATCCATTCGGGCTTGTTGCCGCTGCGCTTGAAGGCTTCGACGACTTCAAGACGCTTGATGATGCGGACCTTCTTCTGGCCCGTTGCGGTCGCAAGCTCTGCTCTGAGCTGATCGGCGAGGGCAGGGATGTCGAGCTCAGCAAGAAGCTCTTTTACGGCCTCTGCGCCCATGCCGACTCTGAAGTCGTCCTCATAGCGCTCGTAGTACGAACGGTACTCGGATTCTTTCAGAAGCTGATATTTTGCGAGCGGGGTTGAACCCGGATCGATAACGATGTACTGTGCGAAATAGAGCACCTTCTCGAGCAGTCTCGGGGAGATGTCGAGGAGCAGACCCATTCTCGAGGGAATGGCGCGGAAGTACCAGATGTGAGAAACGGGAGCTGCGAGCTCGATGTGACCCATTCTCTCACGGCGGACCTTCTTCTGCGTGACCTCAACGCCGCACTTTTCGCAGATCTTACCCTTGTGGCGGATCCTCTTGTATTTTCCGCAGAGGCATTCCCAGTCCTTCGTAGGCCCGAAAATTCTTTCGCAGAAAAGACCGTCGCGTTCCGCTTTGAGGGTACGGTAGTTTATTGTTTCAGGTTTTTTGACTTCGCCGTATGACCAGCTTCTGATCATTTCGGGAGACGCCAGACCTATTTTTATAGAATCAAAAACATTGCGTTCCATCGGCAGTATACCTTCTCCTATTTATATATGAAATCTTCATTTGCGCCGGATCAGAAATCAGCGTCGAGATCGTCTTCGAACTCGTCGAAAGCTTCGGCTCCCTCGAATACGACGTCATCGTCGTCTTCGAACGCGTCGCTCGTCGGATTGTCGCTGTCGAAGTCGGCGGGAGTGTACGAGTCGTAGAGATCGTCTGTTTCGACGGTCTCACCGACGTCCTCAGCCGAAACCTCCTGACGCGGGCGGCGAGCCATGAGCTCGGGATCGTCTTCGCCGAGCGTTGCAAGCTCGATCTCTTCGCCTTCGCTGTTGAGAACGCGGACGTCGAGAGCAAGGGACTGCAGCTCTTTGACGAGGACCTTGAATGCTTCGGGAACGCCCGGAGTCGGGATATTCTGACCTTTGACGATGGCCTCATAGGTCTTCACACGGCCGTTGACGTCGTCAGACTTAACGGTAAGGATCTCCTGGAGAGTGTAAGCTGCGCCGTATGCTTCGAGCGCCCAGACTTCCATCTCACCGAATCTCTGACCGCCGAACTGAGCTTTACCGCCGAGAGGCTGCTGTGTCACGAGACCGTAAGGACCTGTGGAACGTGCGTGGCGCTTCTCGTCAACGAGGGGACGGAGCCGGAGGGCGGACATGATACCGACCGTTACCGGGTTATCGAAGGGCTCACCCGTTCTGCCGTCGTAAAGGATCGTCTTACCGTCGACCACCTTCAGCTTACCTGCGAGTCTGAGCTCTTCAAGGTGAGCTGCGTCTTCTCTTTCTTCGCCTTCGATCGGGCGGAGAACTCTCTCACCCTCTTCATTGAAAGTCTCCTCGAAGATGTTCTTGCCGTTTACGTTTTCGCCGCGCTGAACGTCGCGGTCGAGACCTGCGTATTCGAGACAGTCAAGGATGTCTTTCTCCGTTGCGCCGTCGAATACGGGAGTTTCGATCTTCCATCCGAGCTTGCGGGCAGCAATGCCGAGGTGAACCTCGAGCACCTGACCGATATTCATTCGGGACGGAACGCCCAGAGGATTGAGCACGATGTCAAGAGGAGTACCGTCGGGCAGGAACGGCATATCTTCGGGAGGAAGTATACGGGATACAACACCCTTGTTACCGTGACGGCCTGCCATCTTATCGCCGACGGAGATCTTTCTCTTCTGCGCGATATAGACGCGGACCTGCTTGTTCACGCTGTTCGGGAGTTCGTCACCGTTCTCCTGAGAGAACACCTTGACGTCCACCACGATGCCGGATTCGCCGTGCGGCAGACGGAGCGAGGTGTCGCGCACCTCTCTCGCCTTTTCGCCGAAGATGGCGCGGAGCAGTCTT
>JAKSPW010000125.1 GCA_024404435.1 Clostridia bacterium
TTAATTCGAAAGTTTTACCTTGAGAGAAACGAGAGATGTATTATATGCCTGCTTCTTTGACAGAGTAGGCGTAGCGATAGCGAATAAATCTAAAAAGCCGGCGAAAATGACAGCTACAGAGACAAATCCAATAGACCGTAGTGTGTTTTCGCAAATATTGATCTGATAGCATATTGGACAGTCTTCACCGATACAATCGTGATCGGCTTCTGCAATGACAAAACAGACAGAAAAAAGCATAACAAAAACAACCGTCAGCGCCAATACTGAGGCAATCAAACGATTTCTCTTTGTCATGCTGTTCACTCCCTTATCATAAATTACGGCAAACCCCGCAAAGCCCGAACAAAACCGTTTCGGTTCTGTCTATGGAAAAATCTTTGTATTTCGATGCGCTTTGTACCAATGCGTCCGTGTCTTCTGCGGCCATATGAACGGTCTTTCCGCATCTTGTGCAGGTCATATGGATATGCGCTTTGCAATCTTCTATGCCTGTATATTGATAGAAGGCTTCCCGGCTTCCGTTTTTCGCACAGCGCCGTACAAGCCCGGACGCTTCAAGCTCGGATAAATTGCGGTAGATGGCACTGATACTGACCGATTCACCGCCCAAAAGATCCTTGATTTCCTTTGCGGAAAACATTTCGTGCGGATGCTTAGTGAAAAGGGATTGCATCAGTTTTCGCTGCTCGGTCTTATATTTCACCATATCCGCACCTCCAATTTGCGACATATTCGCAAATTATTATAATGGACTTCTGCCCCAAAGTCAATTACTTCCGGGAAAATCTTAAAAAGTTTACAAATAGAAAAAACGGCGGCAGGGATTTCTCCCCGCCGCCGTGCTTTTGGCGAATTATTCGAATTCAATTGTACCTGTCGGCTTCGGTGTGAGGTCGTAGAGGACTCTGTTTACGCCGTCGACTTCCTTTAAGATGCGGTCGACGATGTGGTGGAGAAGCTCATAGGGAACGTTCTCGACCGTTGCGGTCATCGCGTCGACTGTATTGACGGCGCGGATGATGACGGGGTACTCATAGACTCTCGCGTTATTTTTCACGCCGACGGACTTAAAGTCCGGAACGACCGTGAAGTACTGCCAGACCTTGCCCTCGAGACCGTTCTTTGCGAACTCCTCGCGCAGGATCGCGTCGGATTCGCGGACGAGCTCGAGACGCTCTCTCGTGATGGCGCCGGTGCAGCGGACTCCGAGTCCGGGACCCGGGAACGGCTGACGGTAGACCATGTTATCGGGAAGGCCGAGCGTCTTGCCGACGACTCTGACTTCGTCCTTGAAGAGGAACTTCAGCGGCTCGACGAGCTCGAACTTGAGGTCGTCGGGCAGGCCGCCGACGTTGTGGTGCGCCTTGACGGGACCGGATTCGAGGATGTCGGGGTAGATCGTACCCTGAGCGAGGAAGTCGATGCCTTCCTGCTTGCGGGCTTCTTCTTCAAACACGCGGATGAACTCCGCGCCGATGATCTTTCTCTTCTTCTCGGGCTCTGCGACTCCCGCGAGCTTGTCGAGGAATCTGTCGACGGCGTCGACGTAAACGAGGTTGGCGTTCATTTCGTCGCGGAAGACCTTGACGACCTGCTCGGGCTCACCCTTGCGGAGGAGACCGTGGTTGACGTGGACGCAGACGAGCTTCTTGCCGATCGCCTTGATGAGGAGCGCGGCAACTACCGATGAGTCAACACCGCCGGAGAGTGCGAGAAGGACCTTGCCGTCGCCGACCTGAGCCTTGATAGCCGCGATCTGCTCTTCGATGAAAGCCTCTGCAAGCGCTGTTGTTGTGATTCTTTCCATTGTTTCGGGACGTACGTTGCTCATTTTATATCTCCTCTTTAATCAGTTTGTATAGTTGTCGAAATATCCCTGAACGAGGACTACGGGAGTACCCTTGTCACCCGAGCCGCTCGTGAGGTCGCAGAGGGAACCGATAAGGTCGGTGAGCTGTCTCGGAGTCGTGCCCTGAGAAGCCATGTTGCCGACGAGGTTGCCGCCCTTTGCCTTGATGGAGGCGGAGATCGCTTCCTTCAGCGCGTCACCGGAGAGATCCTTGAAGTCGTTGTCTGCGAGATACTTGAGCTTCAGCTCGTTAGGCGTGCCGACGAGGCCGTCGGTGAATGCGGGGGAGACCACCGGGTCTGCAAGCTCCCAGATCTTTCCCTTGGGATCCTTGAACGCGCCGTCGCCGTAGACCATGACCTCTACCTTCGCGCCTGTCTGCTCGAAGATTTTCTTCTGGATGTCGTAAACGAGTCCGTTGCATTCTCTCGGGAAGAGCTTGATCTTGTCTTCCGTCGACTTGTTGCTTCCGAGGAGACCGTACTGCTCGTTGCAGCCGGAGCCGTTAACGGGAGCGTTCATGATATCGTCGAGACCGAGGACGATCTTTGCGCCTGCCGCCTTGAGTATTCTCTTCGTGCGGGCTCTCGTATGGATGTCGCAGGTGAGTACGCAGTCTGTGTAATTGAGGATCGCCTTTGCCTGATTTGCGAATACGATCTCGACTTCAGCTCCCATCTCGCGGATGAGATCACCGTAATACTGAACGTAGTCAACGCCCGTGAACTCGTGGATGTTGACACCGAAGAGCTCGCGGTACTTTTCGAGAGACAGTACGTCGGAGTAGGGATTGACTCCCGCAGCGTCGATCTTGTCGAGAGAAACGAGCTCGTTTCCGACTTCGTCCGACGGGTAGCTGAGCATAAGGACGACCTTCTTTGCGCCCTTTGCGATGCCTCTGAGGCAGATGGCAAAGCGGTTTCTCGAAAGGATCGGGAAGATAACGCCGATCGTGCCGCCTCCGAGCTTGGCTTTTACGTCGGCAGCGATGTCGTCGACTGTCGCGTAGTTGCCCTGAGCACGCGCAACGATGGATTCCGTGATCGAGATGACGTCGCGGTCGCGAAGCGCGAAGCCTTCGGATTTTGCCGCCTCGATGACGCTTTCGGTCACGATCTGAGAAAGATCGTCACCCTCGCGGATGATGGGACATCTGATGCCTCGTGATACTGTACCGACTCTTCTTGTGTTTTCCATTTGAGTATCCTTTCTATGTTAAGGCAATAATTAACTAAGGATTTTTTACGTGAATTATTATACTCCGAAAACCGCTTCTTTACAATATAATATTTCACTATATTTGACTTTTCACGAAAAAAGTTTTTATTTATTTTATCGTATACGATCCGTCGCCTGTGATCTTCACCGATTTTCCGAAGAAAACGGTCAGTGCGCGGATGAGAGTTTCGGTGTCATTCTTTCCCGCCGTCTCGTATGCGGAGTGCATCGCGAGCTGCGGCAGACCGATGTCGACGGACGTGAGAGACACGTGCGAGTTCGAGATGTTTCCGAGCGTCGAGCCGCCTGCCATGTCGGCTCTGTTGGCGTAGAACTGAACGGGTGCGTCGGCTTCGCGGCAGATCACCTTGAAAATGCCCGTGGACACGGCGTTCGAGGTGTATTTCTGATTTGCGTTGTACTTTATGACGATGCCGCGGTTCATGTAGACCGTGTGGTTCTTGTCGGCGAATTCGGGGTGATTCGGGTGGATGCTGTGCGCGTTGTCGCACGAGACGAGGAAGCTGTTCGATATCTTTCTGCAGTATTCAGGCTCGTCCCCGCCCAAAGCGGAGTTCACGCGGCAGAGAGTGTCATAGAGGAACGTCGAGTCCGCGCCCTGCTTCGAGAGCGAGCCGACCTCTTCGTTGTCGAAGAGACAGTATACGGGGCAGGAGTCTCCCGTGCCCGATGCGGTGAACGCTTCGAGAGAAGCGAACGCGCACTGCAGGTCGTCGAGCCTCGGTGCCGAGATAAAGTCGTTCCATTCGACACCGCCGTCGGCGCAGTATACCATAAGCTCCGTCGAGACGATATCGTCAGCCGAAACGCCTGCGGCTTCGGCGACTCTCGCTTTGAAATCGTCGTTTCCGTCGGCGGCGTAAAGCGGGATCATATCGACCGAGGCGTCGTATGACATGCCGTCGTTTGCTTTTCTGTTCATGTGGATCGCCACGTTAGGTATGACGGCGCAGGGAGAGCCGAGATCGACGAGCTTCACTTCAACGCCCGTGTCCGTTGACACGACGACGCGCCCCGCGACTGACAGAGGTCTGTCCATCCACGTGGAGCAGAGCATGCCGCCGTAGCGCTCTGTCGAGAGGCGGACGGTGCCGGCACCCGGCATCGTCGGGTTTTCCTTGATCTTGAAGCACGGTGAGTCGGAGTGCGATGCCGTGAGCATGAAGCCGTCAAAGTCTCCCTCCGGTACTCTGAACGCGATGAGAGAGGAGCCGTTGCGTGTGACGTAATATTTTCCGCCCGCACGGAGCCCCCACACGTCAGCCTCGGAGAGACGCGTATAACCTGCGTTATCGAGCGTTTTCGATACCGTTGCCACGGCGTGGAACGGTGTCGGCGAAGACTTAATGAAATCAAAAAGTTTTTCGTTAATTGTCATGATTTTCTCCTTATGAAAGAAGTCTGTCGAGTTCTTCAAGCGCCTCATCCGTGGTCGCCCAGCTCGTGACGAAGCGGTAGGAAATGCGTCCGTCGGGGCATCTCTCCCACAGCTCGAACTTTACTTTTCCGTCGAGCTTGCGGAAAGTTTCGTCGTCGAGATACACGAACTGTTGATTTGTCGGGGAGTTGCAGGAGAATTCGATCCCGTGGGACGAGAATATCTTCTTTAATCTGTTCGCCATGTCGATGCCGTGGCGACCGACCTCGAAGTACAGCCCGTCCGTGAAGAGCGCATCGAACTGAACGCCGAGAAGTCTGCCCTTGGCGAGCATCGCGCCGTTCTGCTTGACCATCGTTGCAAAATATTTCGGCATCACGCCTTTTTTGAAGACGACTGCCTCACCGCAGAGTGCGCCGACCTTCGTGCCGCCGATGTAGAAAACGTCGGTAAGACGCGCAACGTCCTCGAGCGTGACGTCGGTGTCGTGGCTCATGAGGCCGTAGCCGAGTCT
>JAKSPW010000126.1 GCA_024404435.1 Clostridia bacterium
CCAACTGAGCCACACCAGCAACAGACATATTTTACTACAAATTATCGGCTTTGTCAATACATTTTCTCAAAAATCCGCAATAAAAAATAATATAAATCGATAAATATCTTTTTGACAAAAAAACTTGCGTGAATTGTAATAAGATGATATAATTAACTCATCAGAAAAAGAAAGGCAAGGTATGCTCAATGAAGAAAATTATTGCTTTAGTTCTGTCAGTCATGACTCTCGTCACGCTGCTCGGTACCGCAGGCGTATCGGCAGCAGCAAAGTCGTTTCCCGACGTCAAGAAGACAGCGTGGTATTACGATGCCGTTATGAAGGCGAGCGAGCTCGGTATCGTCGGCGGTATGCCCGACGGCACGTTCGCGCCGAAGGCATCTCTCACGAGAGCTCAGTACGTCACGATACTTCAGAGAATAGACGGTGCGTCTGACGACTCTGTCAATACTTTCAAGGACGTAACAGTCAAAACGTGGTACGCGGGAGCAGTCGGCTGGGCTGTAAAAGCCGGTATCGTCGGAGGATATGAAGACGGTACGTTCCGTGGTAACAACGCGATCTCCCGTCAGGACCTCATGGTAATGACGAGCAGATACCTTGATTACGCATGGCTCGGCCTTGCAGCCGATCCCGATTCACCGTCGTCCTTCAGCGACAACGCAAAGATCGCCGCTTATGCGAAGGATGCAGTCAATAAAATGCGCGAGATCGGCCTCGTAAAGGGCGATGATGCGGGCGCTTTCAACCCGAAAAAGACAGCGACACGTGCCGAGATCGCCACGATGATCGTCAGACTCACGGATTCGATCGACGCCCTCGGAAACGCAAAGACGATAGGCGGCATCGACGCAAACGATTTCTCGGTTTATTCCGACGTTATTTTCGCTTCTGACTGCGAAAAGGTTGCAGCATCCTTTAACGGTAAATTCGGGACGGATATGAAAGCTTCCTCTGAAGCCGGCGCTCACTCCGTGATCCTCGGAGTCGATGAAAGTCTTCAGAGACTGCAGTATTCCGTGTCCGAAAAGGACGGAAACCTCTTTGTTAACGTTTCGACGAAATACGCGGCGGCATATCTGCCCGGAATAGTCGATGATGCCGTCTCGAAGAGAACGCATCTGAATATCCCGAAGGATCACGTCGGATACGGCACGTACGCGCTTGACGAAGCGGTAAACTGCGATCCTTCGACGGTTTACTTTGCCTGCGAAACCGATAAGAATCCGCTCGCTTACAACGTCGGCGACAAGGTGACCTACCGCATCAGCCTTGTGTCAAACGGAAAACTCGTCTCCGTTCCGCAGTTCCATTATACTTACAGAAACGAATATGGCCCGACCGTAAGCTTCAACATTGACGGTCAGTCAGGTCAGTTCGTTGATACGTTTGACGGATGCACGAAGCCCGGAGCCGGCAGACTCACTGTAGAGCTCTACAACAGAAAAGGCTTTATCATCAACGATCTGAACGAGAGAAAGATGGAAGGCTCCGTTATTTTCGGCTTCAACGATCTTTATACGGCTGCAGAAAAGCCCGACGACTTCGACAGCTATTGGGACGCACAGATCGATAAGCTTATGGAAGTCGAGCCCGAGGCGATCAGCTTCACGAAATGTGAGATCGAATCCGACGCAAACTACGACGCATACGACGTTATCATCAAGACCATCGGCGAACCCGCCGTCTGCCACATTTCCGTTCCGAAGAACGCGGCTCCCGGCTCGCTCGGCATCACGGCTTCCTTCCTCGGATACGGTGAGCCTTACTCGGTCGGCTGCGGCAAGAACTCTTCGAAGATATACGTCACCGTCAACAGCCACAGCATTGAAAGCCATCTCCCCGATTCCGAATATACAAATTTCAATAATGATATCCTCGGCTGGTGCTTTGAAGACCACGAGACCGTCGAGGGATGCTACTTCTACGGCATGCTGATGCGTGACGTACAGGCTATAAGATTTGCCGAAAAGCAGTTTGCCGACCTCTGGAACGGCGTTGACATCTCGACCGAAGGCGGATCCATGGGCGGCTTCCAGGCAGTATCCGTCGCTGCTCTCTACGACAAGGTCAATTCCGTAAACTCCAGCATCCCGTGGATGTGTGACATCGGCGGCGAAAGGGTTTCCACACGTTTTGACGGATGGAGACCTGAATACGACGAAGTATCAAAGTATTTCGACACAACGTATTTTGCAGAAAGATTAAAGTGCAGGACTTCTGTCTACGGTGGACTCGGTGACTACACCTGCCCTCCGTCCGGTGTCGTATCGCTCTACAACGCGCTTGACTGCGAGAAAGACATCAGATTCTCCCAGCTGAACGGCCACGGCGGAGACCTCGGAAAGTACAGCGGCTCATACTCCGTGAACTCACACAATCCCGTGATCGATCCGATGGAACAGGCGATCGTCGACAACGGCTGCGCCGTACCGGACCGCGACTTCAATCCGAACCGCACTCTGAACGACGCAGAGCTTAAGATCAAGGAGATCACCGACACGGCATACAAGAAGGAAAAGATGATCCCTCTGTTCTTTGAAAACTCGTCGTATATGGACGAAAACGAATTCTCCGCTCTGATATACGAAAAGCTTACCGAGACCTACGGACTTGACAAGAGCTGTACCGTCGTCTCCGACCACGACAGCTTCGGAGAAATGAGAAGAAACTTCAGCGAGACTGCAGCAGGAGGACAGCGGATAGAAACTCTTGACTATA
The DNA here is from genome assembly GCA_024404435.1 of Clostridia bacterium. Lineage (GTDB taxonomy): Bacteria > Bacillota > Clostridia > Oscillospirales > CAG-272 > RUG11130. The sequence goes on from JAKSPW010000126.1 coordinate 2,722, forward strand.
CCGTAACCGATCCTTCCGGCAACTACGTTGATGCAAAGATCAGATTCCTGCTTACAAAGGGAACTGAAGTGAAATAATAGGAGTGTGGCAAAAAAATGAAAAAATTATCATTTGTCTGTCTAATCCTTGCCCTGATTGCTCTTCTTGCCGTAGGTGTTTCGGCACAGACCAAAACTTATCCCGACGTTCCGGCAAACTCGTGGTATCATGAAGCCGTAATGAAGGCAAGCGAGCTCGGTATCGTCGGCGGTATGCCCGACGGCACCTTCGCACCGAAAGCATCTCTCACGCGCGCACAGTACGTCACGATCCTTCAGAGGCTCGACGGTGCCGAGGACGACACCACGGGCGCATTCAAGGACGTTACGGCTAAAACGTGGTATGCGGGAGCCGTGGGCTGGGCAGTAAAGGCCGGTATCGTCGGCGGTTACGAAGACGGTACCTTCCGCGGCAACAACGCGATCTCCCGTCAGGACCTCATGGTCATGACGAGCAGATATCTCGACTACGCATGGCTCGGAGTCGGCGCAGATCCCGAGGCTGCGTCTTCATTCTCCGATAACGCTAAGATCTCCTCCTACGCTCGTGACGCCGTAAATAAAATGCGCGAGATCGGCCTCGTCAAGGGCGACAACGCGGGAGCGTTCAACCCGAAAAAGACAGCTACACGCGCTGAGATCGCCACGATGATCGTGAGACTCACCGATTCGATAAACACTCTCGGTGATGAAAAGACGATCGGCGGAACCGACGCTTCGGCATTCACCGTATATTCCGAATTCCTGTCTGACGAAGGAAAGGCCAAAGTAGCCGAGTCCTTCGGCAAGAAAATAGGGAAGGACGTCAAAGTTTCGTCCACTCCTGCCGCACATTCTATCATTTTCGGTTATGACGGCTCTCTCAAGAGACTTCAGTACTCCGTCAGCGAAAAAGACGGAAACCTTTATTTCAACGTTTCGACAAAGTACGCCGTCGAATATTTCCCGCAGATAGTCGAGGACGCTCTGTCAAGGAGAGAGCACGTGAGCATCCCCGACGACAGCGTCTCCTACGCAGCTTACACGCTCGACAGGGTTATGAGCTGCAAGCCCAACTCGATCTATTATAACTGCGAGACCGACAAGAACCCGCTTTCCTATAACGTCGGCGATCAGGTGACCTACATGGTGACGCTTCTGTCCGACGGAAAGCTCGTGTCAACTCCGTGCTTCCATTATATGTACAGAAATGAGAGCGGAAAGATCTATTCCGCTGTAGCTGACGGAAAATCCGGTCAGTTCATCGTCACCTTTGAAGGCAGCAACAAGCCCGGCGTCGGCAAACTGTCTGTCGGTCTGCAGAAGAATAAAACCGAGCGGCTGTATGCGGATGAGCCCAATTCGGAAATGATCGGCTCCGTCGTATTCGGATTCAATGAGATCGCCACACTTGAAAAAAAGCCCGACGACTTCGACGAATTCTGGAAAGCTCAGGTCAAAGAGCTCATGAAGGTCGAGCCGAAGGCGATAAAGTTCGAGGAATGCCCGTATGAGAGCGATGCGGACTATATCGTTTACGACGCTGTGATCGAATCTGTCGGCGACCCCGCCGTCTGCCATATCGCAGTTCCGAGAAACGCAGAACCGCATTCACTCAAGATCACCGGTTCTTACCTCGGCTATGCGCCGCCGATGTCGGCCAGAACGATTAAGGATCCGGGAACGATCCGCCTTGAAGTAAACAGCCACAGTATTGAAAGCCACCTTGATTCCTCCGCATACTCGGCGCTCGCCGACAAACTCGGAAGCTGGGGCTTTGACGATCACGGCGGTGAGGTCAAAGACTGCTTCTTCTACGACATGCTCATGCGCGATATCCAGGCTATCAGATTTGCGGAAATTCAGTTTGCAGATCTGTGGGACGGCGCTACCGTGACCACCTTCGGCAACTCGATGGGCGCTTTCCAGGCAGTGGCAGTCGCAACTATGTACGACAAGGTCGACAAGATCGAAGTGAACATCCCGTGGCTCTGCAATATCAGCGGAGACAGGAAGTCACCGCATTACAGTAACTTCATGCCGAATTACGATGACGTTTCAAAGTATTTTGACACCACGTATTTTGCCGAAAGCTTCAAGGGAGAAGCAGTTATCACCGGCGGTCTCGGCGACAAAAACTGCCCGCCGCTCGGAGTCGTTGCACTTTACAACGCGCTGAATACCAAGAAGGAGATAACCTTCACGCAGTGTCTCGGACACGGGGACGATTTCGGTAAATACT
>JAKSPW010000127.1 GCA_024404435.1 Clostridia bacterium
TGACATCTGTGTAAAACCATTTCTTTTCCGTTACGTCCTTGAACGGAAGCTCTCCTGCAGCCGATGCAGCGGGAACCAAAGAGATCACCGTCAGTGCGGAAAGAAATAAGCAGATTATTTTTTTCATCATTTTTTCCATTCTGTCATTATACGGCCGTGTACGCCGTGATGACGTGCTGATTATATCATTTTGAAGAGTCTCGCACTCCAGAAATCCATGCCGAGCTCGTCGATATAGAAGTGCAGGATCGCCTTATGATCCTTCGTCGCGGTGCTGAGCATCAGAAAACCGACTTCGTTTTTCACCGTTTTCTCGCACAGTTCAAAGAGTGCCCTGCCGATGCCCTGCGAGCGCAGGAGAGGCACGACGTACAGCTCCTCGATCTCGAAGAAAGGCGTTCCGTCGGGCATTATCGAAGTCGCTCTTTTGCTTTCTTCAACGTGTCCGAAAAGATATCCGACAAGTCTTTCTCCGTCGCGGGCGGTGAAAACCCTGTTCCCTGCGACGTCTTCCCTGCCGTTGGCTCTGTAACCGTAGGTCGAGCCCTCCGCCTCCCAGTCGCTTGACAGTGAGATAAGCTCAGACGTCAGTTCATCCGTCAGCTTTTCTTCGGCGATTCTCATTCGAGTATGTTCGACGTGATGAAGTCAACGCCCATCGAGATGAGGTTTTCGGCATCTGCCGGATGGTCGACCGTCCAGCAGTTGACCGCGATATCAAGCTTGTGGCATTTCTTGACCCATTTCTTGTTGAGGCTCATGTAATAAACGTCGAGATCGATATTGTCACGGTCGAGATCGGCAAGGATCTTGTCGTTTATTTCTCCCGTCAGGAACTGGCAGTTTACGTCCGGATGCTTTTCTTTCATTCTTTTGACGTCCGAATAATAGAACGAAATGAAAACGGTATTGAGTATCTCGCCCTGCTCCTTACATATGTTGTATATGTCTTCGAGCTGTTCGTCGGTAAACTCGTCCTTCAGTTCAAGGATCGCTGCCTTGCCGTATTTTTTGCAGATCTTTGCGTAATCCTTCAGAAGCGGGATGCAGAGGTCCGCTCTGTCCGTGTCGCCGTTCTTGTCTTTAATCGCTATCGCTCTCAGCTCTTCGAGAGTGCTCGAGCCGATGTCAATGTCTCTGTCCGCGACTCTGCCGGTATGTGCGTCGTGCATAAGGACGTACTTGCCGTCTGCGGTGACGTGAACGTCGGTCTCGATACCGAAATAGCTTCTGTTTGCCGCCGCGACGAAAGCCGCGGCGGTATTTTCGGTCTCGATGCCGGAAAGTCCTCTGTGCGCTATGAACAGCGTCTTTTTCTTACCTGAAACTGTTATCGTATCCAATCTGTCCGAGATCATAATAAGTTCCTTCCTTCTCTTCATCAAAGAGATATCCGTCGTAAGTATAATATTTTGTTCCGCGGTTCACACCCATGTCGGTGAGGTACTGTACGTACTGCTCCGTATACGGCAGGAAGGTCTTTGGGCTTCCCGTCCAGTCGATGATGTTGTTCTGCGATCTTGATGCATAGCCCCTCTCGGGATTCATGAGATAAACGTTGTTTCTGAAGATGACGCCCGGTGCGTGCTCGCCGCAGGCGAGGTTAGACGTGGCGACGGAGAAGAACGTACCGTAGAGGCAGACGTTGTTCTCGAAGACCATGTTGTAAATCGGAACTCCCCAGCCCTTCGAGCCGAGGAAGAACGTGCCCGTCTTGTTTCCGTTGCCTCTCGTGTGCCCGAAGCTGTAACCCGAATATCTGATATAGTTGTCTCTCGTGATGATGTTCTCGCAATATGCGTCGCACACGTCTGTCGGTCCGTTGAACAGCTCGATCGACATATTGCATCTGTCGATGACGTTGCCGGAGAAGTCGCAGTTGATCATGATGCCGGCGCCCTGCGTCGTGATGCCCGTGTCGTAGACCTGATTTATGTAGTTGTCAACGACGAAGAATCCGTCGCAGCTGCCCCAGTTCTGAACGGCGTTTCCGAGTCTGCCGCCCATTTCGTCGCCGCCGATCCATTCCATGACGCAATTTTGGATCTTGACGTTCGTGACGTTGCCGAGGTCAAAGCCGTGATCTGCCGCGCCGATGACGGCGAGGTCGTCGAAGGTCACGTTTCTGACGTCTCCGCAGATCGCGCTGCCGCGCTTTGTTACCATTATTTCGTCAAAGACCTTTTCGGGATTACCGTCCTTGCAGCAGAGGTAGAGTTTTCCTTCCACCGTATCGAGCCAGAACTCGAGGTCGTTTACGAGGGACGCGTATCCTTCAGACGTTCTCTGAGTCTCGTGGATCACGTCGCGTCCGTTCGTGACGTAGCCGAGTGAACCGGTTTTTTCGGGAAGATTGCGGCCGTAGTTCGACATTATCACCTTGATGCCCCACAGCTCGCCGCCGTTGAAGACTATCTCGCCGATGTCATTGTACTCGGCTCCCTTGCCCTCGGGGACTTTGAGATCATAGTCGAGAACGTAGACGTCAGCGGCGTCCGTTGCCGTCCAGTGTCCTGTCTTCGACGTGCCGAAGTCGATCCTTGTCGTGAACACGGGCTTATCACCCTTGCCGTATGCGGCGTAGGTCACGCCGGACTGTGCGTCGAAGCAGTGGTTTCCGCTGTTGTTAGTCTCTTCGGCAGCATAGAAGAGGCTTCCCCTCTCGAAGAAGACCGCGTCGCCGGCTTTTACGTTCGGGACTTTGATGCCGGCACCCTTCTTGAGTGTATAGAGCTTCGAGAGGCTCTTCCACGGCTTGTCGGGTGACAAACCGTCGTTCGCGTCATTGCCGTGAACGGAGGAAATATAGTAGCAGGTTCCCGTGACCGTCGACGGATCGACGTCGGCCGCGTTCATGATCTCCGCTTTTTTATTTTCGGCTTCGTTCATGTATCCGTTCAGGGTTTTCTCGTCCATCTTCTCGTAGAAGAAGGGCTCGCCCTCGAACGAGGTCAGCTCGTCGGCGTAATCCGAAGATGAGAACGACTCCAATGCCGCCATATCCTTGAAGAGCGCGACGTACGCGAGCTTAATATCGCTTTCCGACTTGACGGTCAGCGTGATCTGCTCGGATTCGTCGTCAAAGAGGTTCTTGCCAGAAAGATCGGCGGACATTACTTTCACCGTTCCGTCGGAAGATGCTTCCGTGTCGACGTGAGGAGTCGAAATGTTCACGGAGTACACTCCGATGCTTGCGTCAGAATCGGAAACGTAGCCGATCACAACGTGCGGGTACTCTGCGGGATCGATGCAGGCGACCTTAAGATCGATGCCGAAATAATTTCCGCTTGCCGCGGTGTTCGCGGGATTGCAGTAGAAATCCGTGATCTTTCTGCCGTCGTCCTTTCCTGCGAGAAGCAGTCTGCCGTCCTCTTCCACGACTTCAGTTGCGTTGTAGCTCGTTGAGAGCACGGGGCCGCCGTAATAGAGATCGTACGGATTCAGAAGATAAAAATCTTTTCCGTCGACTTTATAGTCGGGAGTGATCGGATCTTCGAGCTTCAGATAATCGAACATTTCCTTCATTCTCTGAATGATCGTTGCGGCCTCGGCGCGCGTGAGCGTTCCCTTCGGGTTGAAGTTGCCGTTGTTATCGCCCGCGACGATGCCGTACATTCTCATTTCGTCGACGTAGCTCTTCGCCCAGCTTGCGATCTTTCCGTTATCCTTGAAAACGGACGGAGCACTCGACGATTTCAGCGGATTTACCTTCGCGTATTCGATGTATCTGATGATCGCGGTCGCGCTCTGCTCGCGCGTGATGTATGCGTTCGGCTTGAAGGTCCCGTCCTCGTAGCCTCCGAAAACTCCGTTCTCTTCGGCCCAGCCGACGTAGCCCGCGTACCACGCGTTCGATTTTACGTCCTTGAAGGCGTTCGTGATCTTCTCTTCACCGCCGTCGAGACGGCAGAGGATCGTCACGAACATGGCTCTCGTCATCTTACCGTTCGGATCGAACACGTCGTCAGATACGCCGCCCATGATGCCGTTTTCATAAACGTACTTTACACAGGAATAAAACCATTTCTTTTCGGAAACGTCCTTGAACGGCAGTTCTCCCGCGGAGCTTGCCGCGACGGACAGCGAGCCGACAAGAATGACGACCGTCAGCAGTGCCGAAATAATTTTCTTCATTTTTTACCTCTCAGACGGGAAATATCCCTTTTTTTCTATTATACCGCAAAAAAATCGTCCCGTCAACTCGGCAAAATCCCGAAAATAACTGCGAAGCAATATAACTGCGAACGGGTATTACTTTTTGCGCAAGCAAAAAATATAACTAAAAAGCTCCCGCAGCGCGGGAGCTTTTTAATATAACTTGTCTTATACGCCCTTCTTGTATCTTTCGATGTGCTCGAGCTCTGTCTCGTTGAACTTCGGAGTTCTGCCCGGGATCGGGATGAGCTTTTCGCTGATCGTGTCGATGATCGTGTCCGGATACGGGAAGAAGAACTCTTCGAGCTCGTGAGCCGGTGTGATCCAGTTGCGTGAGCCGAGTGCTACCGGCGGTGCATCGAGGTAATCGAATGCGAACTCGCAGATGTTGGCAGCCATATCCTTCATGACGGAGTTGCGCTCGCACGCGTCGCCGACGATGAGGATCTTACCCGTCTTCTTGACGGACTCGATGACCTTGGAGTAGTCGAACGGAACGATCGAGCGTGCGTCGATGATCTCAGCGGAGATGCCGTACTGCTCTTCGAGAGTCTTTGCAGCCTCGAGTGCTCTGTACAGAACTGCACCGATCGAGAGGATCGTGATGTCCTTGCCTTCGCGCTTGACGTCGGGATCGCCGAGGGTGATCTCGTATGTTCCTTCCGGAACGCCGTCCTTCAGGAATTCCTCGCCCTTGTCGTAAATTCTCTGAGATTCAAAGAAGATAACGGGGTCTGTGCCTTCGAGAGCGGACGTCATAAGTCCCTTTGCGTCAGCAGGCGTTGCGGGGAATACGACCTTGAGTCCCGGGAT
>JAKSPW010000128.1 GCA_024404435.1 Clostridia bacterium
GCGTGACCGCGACGGAGCTGAATCCGCGCGGCACGGCGACAAGAGAGCAGTTCGCGGCGATAATGCACCGTTTCGACACGACAAAATTTGATATGCTTCTTTCATACAGCGAACCGGTCATCAAGAGCACATACACCGAAAAGAAACACGATCTTGTGACTGATGCGGATATCTACGTTTCCGTCAGCGGAAGTGACGAGAACGGGGACGGAACGCTCGGCAAACCTTATCTCACGCTTGAAAAGGCGATAGACGCGGCAAGGTCGATTCACATGACAAAGACGGGAGTTCTGACGATCGCACTTAAGGCAGGCGATTACGGCTATCAGCCATTTTCACTGGGGGTCGGAGACTCAGACCTTACGATACGTGCCTACGGCGACGGAGAAGTCATCCTGAATGGCGGAGTCACACTGAAAAAAAGCGACTTTGTTCCGCTGTCGGAAGCTGAAAAAGAGATGTTCCCGGCTTCTGCGGTTGACAGCATCAGAAAAGTTGATCTTCAGTCATACGGTATTTCTCCGTCACAGCTCGGAGAAAACAATGCCGTTTTCTGCGGAGAGAGAAGACTTGACAATGCCCGTTATCCAAACAAGAGCGATGACGGCTACGATGCTTTTGTTGAACAGTGCATAAGGACTTCTGACGGGAAGGGACTGACTCTTCTCCCGTTTGTGTCGAAGAGAATAAACAAATACCATAATATTGATGAGATGTGTACTCTCGGTTACTATGCCGTCGACTGGGCAGAGGCTCACGGCAAGGTCGAGGACTACGACGTAACGACCGGAACCGTATATCCGAAGCTGAATCAGTATGGCATCGGAGACACACCATACTTCTACTTTTACAATATCCCGGACGAGTTGGACGTACCGGACGAGTATTACATCGACGTTAAGACCTCGACTCTTTACGTTTTTGATCCCACCGAGGATTGTGTGATTTCCCTTGACGGAAGATTCCTTGACCTGAACGGCGCGGACAACGTCAGCCTTGTCGACCTGACGTTCTGCTACGGAACGTCTGAGGGAATATACGTCCACGATTCGGACGATTTCACCTTGAAGCACTGCACCGTTCGCAACATACGCGGTATCGGCGTGCGAGTAGATAACAGTATGAGAACGCTCATCAGCGAGTGCAGATTCTATGATGTCGGAAACAGATGCGCAGAGTTCAAGAACTGCGGCGACAGGACAACGCTTACCCCGGCAAACAGCGTCGTCGACAACTGCATCTTTGAGAAGTTCGGCTCTGTCGATAAGACGAATGCCCCCGCAATATTTATGACGGGCGTAGGTCTCACGGCTTCTCACAATGAGATTTGCAATTCATCGAACATTGCGATCATGTTCAGCGAATATATCACGACGGGCATTGATATTACGGTTGAATACAACTACATCCACGAGACCGTGCTGCAGTCCTCCGATTCCGGTGCGATCTATGCCGGCAGGAACTGGGCGACGGGCGGTAATAAAGTCAGATATAATATTATTGCGAATACGGGAAATTATCAAAGAAACTTTACACCTTTCGGAATATATCTCGACGACGGTATGTCAGGAACTGAGGTGTACGGCAACATCATTTATAATTCAGTCGGACGCGCCTTCAACATCAACGGCGGCAGAGACCTCAACATCCATGACAACATAATCATCGGCGGCGGGAACAGAAACGACGATTCTAAACTTGAATTCAGCGCAAAGCAGCTTTGGGATTTTGAAAAGGCCACTGATAATTTCACGAAGCCGTTTGACTATGAAGATGACCTCTATCTCTTGCTTGATATGATTCCCTTCAGAAGCGATGTGTGGGCAGAGCGTTTCCCGCTTGTGGCAAGGATAGTCTATGACAAGACTCAGACGACGGGTTTAGACATAGACGACATCGATTTTCCCGCCAACCCGTCCTATGATACTTACAAGGACAATATAATCGTTCTTGAACAGGAGAAGATTGACAGAGCGAATGAGGACGAGGGACTTGAATGTGTTGTCGACCTTGTCAATGAATTCGGTACGTTCGAGCCCAGCAAGGTATATAATACGGAGGTCAATCCGTGCTTCGCAGATCCGACAAGCGGAGATTATACAGTGATTGACACTTCCGTAGTCGCAGATAATCATTTCGCTGAGATCGGAAGATATTAATAACTTGCCCTCTCTTACCGGAGAGGGCATTTTCTGAAGCTCAATGCTCAATGCTCAATGCTCAATGCCGTTCCCCTTTACTTTCCGACCGATCTGTGGTAAACTATTGTCAGATCATTAAAGGAGAAAACCGATGAAAATAGGACTTATCGTCGCGATCGAGACGGACTCGATCTTCGACCATTACAAAGACAGAGAAAAGCTTGCTTCTCCCCGCGGCTTCGAGGTTTACCTCGTAAGGAAGAACGGGCACGAGATCTACGTTATCCACACGGGCATGGGGCTCGTCGCGGCATCTGCCGGCACCCAGCACGTGATCACGAAGTACGGCGTCGAGCTGATCGTGAACTTCGGCGTTGTCGGCGGCCTTGCCGAGGACATGAAGAAGCAGAAGGTGTGCGTCATCGACCGCGTCGTGCACTACAAGTACGACTGCTCCGAATTCCTGCCGCTGAAGCTCGGTCAGGTCGACGGACACGACTCGATCTATCTCCCGACGGAGCCTTCCCTCGTCGCAAAGGCGCTCGAGGTCTTTCCCGATCTGAAGCGCGCGACCTGCCTTTCGGGCGACAAATTCGTCGGCACGGAGGAGGAAAAGAAGCAGATCGCCCGCGACTTTGACGGCGACGTGTGCGACATGGAGTCCGCCGGCATCGTGCTCACCTGCGAGGCGAACGGAGTGCCGTGCCTGCTCCTGAAAGCCGTCTCGGACGGACTTGCGGGAGGCGCGAAGGAGTTCTTCGAGGAACTGAAGGACGCAAGCGACCTTTGCCTTGCCGCCGCCGACGGGATCATTGAGAGAATTTGATTTTTGCGGGGGAAACTTTTTCGTGAAAAAGTTTCCCCCGCACCCCTTTCAAAAAGCTTTTGAAAAAGGGATTTCCGTTAAAAATGCTTAAGGATTAAGACTTAAGGCTTAAGACTCAAAAAAATCAAAAAGATTTCCTCTTTTGCCTTTACAAACTCTGCCCTATATTGTATAATGGGGTGAACTAAACCGACCTCGGGGAGGCATTCTCATGAAAAAGAACATCAAACCGGACAATACGGAAACGGAAAAGAAAATCGGGATGATCGACTTCTGGCGATTCGTCCTCAGATATCTCGCAAAACACAAGGCAAAGCTCGCCGTCGCCGTGATCTGCTCGATCACCACCGGCATCGTTGTTGCCGTCCAGCCGCTGTTGATCAAGAACATCGTCGACGAGGGCATCGCCGGAGACTGGGCGACCAAGGAGCTTGCGTTCCGCCACGTCCTTATCTGGGTGGGTGTCTTCGTCGTGATCTCGCTTTACCGCATCCTCTCGTGGCGTCTCGGCTACCACTGCCTGCTCCACTCGCTCGAAGACTCGATCTACGACCTGAGAAGCGACGTTTTCGCGTGCATCCAGCGTCAGGGGATGCGTTTTTACGAAAGAAACTCCTCGGGTGAGCTGTACAACTACGTCCTCGGCTCTCCGATCGCGAATATCAAGGGATATCTGAACACGATGTTCCTCAATACGCCCTATCAGGTGATAGCATTCATCATCTCGATCGCGGCGCTTGCCACCTACAACTGGGTGCTCACCGCCGTGATGGTGGTGATCTCGCTGCTCATGACGCTCGCGACCTTTCTCTCGAGGAAGATCGTCCGCTCCGCGTCGAATGATTACCTCTCGAGCGAAAAGCAGACGAGCAAATACATGACCGACATCTTCAACGGCATCGACGCCGTTAAGATGTACTCGATAGAAGAAGACGTGTCAAAGACGATCTCGCGCCAGCTCACCGAATACAAGGACAAGGGATTAAAGCTCAGCTTCCGCAACATCATCGCCATCCAGCGTCCCGAATTCATCCGGTACCTCGGGACCGCCGTCATCTACGTCGTCGGCGCGGTCTGCTGCATCTGGGGCGAAAACCTCCCCGGCGGCAAGCTCACGACGGGTGAGTTCTACGCCTTCCGCTCCAGCATGACCTCCATTCTGGAGATACTGAACAATTGGTTCTCGCTTTCGTTCTCGAGGGCGGCTGCCGAGTCCGCGCTTGAAAAGATCGTCGACGTCATGGAGGAGGAGATCGCGACTCCCGAGGTCGACAGCGAGCACCGTCACATCGTCCACCGCGACGCGGCTGCGGCGAGAAGCGCCGGCAAGCCCTGCGTCGAGTTCGATCACATCGACTTCAGCTACGATTCGCGCCCGATCTTCACCGATTTCTCGTGCTCCGTCGGCTACGGCGAGAGCATAGGCCTCGTCGGCGAGAGCGGAAGCGGCAAGAGCACGTTTACGAAGCTCATCATGCGTCTGTACGACGTGTCGAAGGGTGAGATAAAAGTCCACGGCACGGACGTGCGCATGTTCCCGACGCACAATCTGCGCGCCTCTTTCGGAATCGTGCCGCAGAATCCGTTCATATTCTACGGAAGCATCCTCGATAACATAAAGATCACGCGCCCCGGCGCGTCGGACGAAGAGGTCAAAAACGCGATGGACATCGCGAGAGTGACCGACTTCCTGCCCGATATGCCGAACGGCGTTGACACAATAATCGGAAACGGCGCGATGTCGCTTTCCGGCGGTCAGAAGCAGCGAGTCGCCATTGCCCGCGCGATACTGAAAAAGCCGCAGGTGCTCATCTTCGACGAGGCGACGAGCGCGCTCGACAACCGCTCCGAGCATCTGATCCAGCTTGCGATCGGCGAGCTGATGAAGGATCACACCGTCATCATCGTCGCGCACAGGCTCTCGACCATCAAAAACGTCGACCGCATCCTCGTCTTCCACGACGGAGAGATCGT
>JAKSPW010000129.1 GCA_024404435.1 Clostridia bacterium
CCGACAGCGTTACGGAAATCGAATGCGAAGCTTTTGACGGCTGTTCGAACCTAAAAAGCGTCACAATTCCGGGCAGCGTCGAGAAAATCGGCGAATGTGCGTTTGCCGGATGCTCCTACCTGGCTGATGATCAAGGATTTGTCATAGTAAAAAACGTTTTATATGATTATATCGGTGATAGTACAGAAATAATCATTCCTGACAGTGTTACGATAATCGACAATTATGCTTTTAAAAATTGTTCAAATCTGACAAGCGTCAACATTCCGGACAGCGTAAAGAAAATCGGAATTCATACGTTTGAGGAATGTACGAATCTGACAAGCATCAACATTCCCGACAGCGTCACGATAATCGGTGACCAGGCGTTATACGGCTGTAAGAGACTGACAAACATCACAATTCCGGACAGCGTAACGGAAATCGTGGACTATGCGTTTGACTACTGTTCAAACCTGACAAGCATCAACATTCCGGACAGCGTAACGGAAATCGGAAAATATGCATTTCGCGGTTGTCCTCCGGAACTCACCATACGCGCGCCGGCGGGAAGTGCCGCCGAAAAGTATGCAAAAGAAAATAAAATCAATTTTGAATGCTTATAAGAGTACGGAATCTCACAAAAATCCGGTATGGACAAACAAATTGCGGACTCACAAAATCAAACCGTACGTGATCCATATTCTCGCAGTTCCCGCACTCAGCTCTGACAACTTCGACCTGCCGTCAGAGAGCAATGCCGTGATCATCTGCACAAACCGCACTAACCGTTTTATTGAGTCTCTTCCGCAGGAAAATACGCTAATAATTGATTTCCAGGACGTGGAAAACCCACATTTTCCCGTGGCGTTCAACGGAGCTCATGCGCGGCGGATCATTGCATTCCTCGATCATCTGTCGGACAGCGTGTCGGACGTATACGTATGCTGCTCAAAAGGAGGTTCGCGAAGTCCTGCCGTTGCAGCGGCAATTCTCAGAGCTTCAGGAAGGAGCGGCGCGCCGGTATGGGAAATCCGTTCTACGTTCCGAACCCGCTCGTATATTACCGCCTTTGCAGGGAAATGAACGTGCCCGTAACACGTTTTTCCGTATGGAAAAGGACAGCCCGCAGCAATCGGGCAGACGAAAGCTCTGGAATAATCGAATGATCACGCGATGCAAATCGGAAGATTTAGTCAAAAAGCACCCGAAAGGGTGCTTTTTGAGTGAAAAGATAAAAGGTAAAAAGAGAAGGAACGCTTAAAAAAGATTAAGGCTCTTATTACAGAAATTATCTTGACCGACAGATGGAAATGTGCTATCATTAGTATATACCAAATCCGAAAGGACAGTATCATGAAAAAAGCACTTTTATCTATGATTCTTGCGTTCACGATGATCCTCGGCACAGTGACGGTGTTTGCCGCGGACGGCACGGGCTTCACCGACGTGAAAGAGTCCCGCTGGAGCTACGCGAACATCATGTGGGCCGTTGAAAACGGATACATGAACGGTGTCGGAGACGGCAGGTTCAATCCCGCGGGTGCCACCACGAGAGCGATGGTCGTCACCGTTCTGTGGCGCATCGACGGTGCTCCCGAGCAGGCCGCAACCCTGAACAGATTCAGGGACGTGAAGGCGGGCAAATGGTACACCGACGCCATCATCTGGGCGTCAGTCAACGGTGTCGTCAACGGAGTCACCCCGGACACCTTCAAGCCGGACGACAGCATCACGAGAGAACAGCTTGCGGCGATATTCTATCGCTTCGCCGAGTACCGCTACGTCAAGGTCGAGCTCGACAGAAAAGACCTGTCGGGCTACAAGGATGCGAAGAAGGTCAGCTCCTACGCGAAGGACGCAATGTCGTGGGCGGGCGCCACGGGCCTCATCGGCGGCGTGACGGAAGATACCCTGAACCCGAAGGGCAACGCGACGCGCGAGCAATTCGCGGCAATACTCCAGAGATTCTGCGAGAAGGAGCAGGACGGCATCGACGGCAAGCAGGACGGCTTTGAGTTCAACCTCGCATACAACGAACCTGCACCGAAGACACGGTACACCGAAAAGAAATATGACCCCGTCACCGACGCGGACGTCTACGTTTCCCCGAACGGAAAAGACACAAACGACGGCAAAACGACAAAAACTCCCGTCAAGACTTTTGAAAAGGCCCGCGACCTCGTCAGAGAAATCAAGAAAACGAAGACCTCGGGCGGCATCAAGGTCGCATTCATGGCAGGTGAATACGGGAAACTCGATATCACCCTGACAAGCGAAGACAAAGGAACTGCCGACTGCCCGATCACGTACTGCAAGTACGGCGACGGCGACGTTGTGTTCAACAACGGCGCGACCTTCAGACTGAGTGATTTCAGTCCTCTCTCCGCATCCGAAAGGAGCAGATTCACCGAAAAATACGCCGACAAGATCATGAAGATCAGCCTCGACGGATACTTTGAAGCAGGTCTCCCCGCAGGCATCACGCTTTATGAGGGCACGACGGCGCTCAACGTTGCGCGCAATCCCGACAAGAAGAATTCAGTCGACAACTACTACGAAGGCTGCATCAAGGAAGTGAACGGCGACGTTCACTATCCCGGCATGGTACTGTCAGGTCCCCTGAAGAGAGAAGTCGATAAGTGCGAAAACGTCGACGGCATGAAAATCATCGGTTACATCATCCGCGGCTACCGTGTCGACCCGTTCTACGTCACGGGCTACGACAAGACGACGGGCATCCTCGATTTCGACCCCGAACGCGAGGTGCACCGCGAGTTCGCGAGCCTCGGAGTCCGCACTCCCGGCATCGAAATGGATGCGGTCTACGTCGAAAACAATCCGAAGTTCCTCTCCGACAAGGGAGAATTCTGGTGCGACGCGGAGACGAACACGCTTTACGTTTACGATCCGGATGAAGACTTCAACGTCGGCATCGACGGATCCTTCCTCACCCTCGACGACGCGGACTATGTGAACCTCGTCGGACTGAGTTTCAAGAACTGCTATAACGAAAACGCCATCAACGTCAGGGACTCCGAGCACGTCACGCTCGACCGCGTGTACGTCGAGGGCGTCACCGGCAACCCGCCGGCAGCTCCTTCTCAGGGCAACCAGGTCCCCGGAACGAACACCGTTCTCTGCGTCACGGGAGCTTCCGAATATCTCACCGTGACCGAGTGCGAATTCTGCAAATTCAAAAACCACGGCATCGACCTGTTCCCGAACCGCGACGCCGTCTATCTCACGGAAGACCACATGGTGGTGGACAACTGCTTCTTCCACGACTGCGGCAACGGCAGCACGTTTGAGAACAACGTCATCATCGACCGCTCCATCGGCGGCAGATTCACGCACAACCTCTTCAAGGACAGCGAAAGCGGCGCATTTGAGCTCGGTACGCTTTCCGTTATCGAATATAATATTTTCGACAACATGATGACGAGTACGCACGACTACGGCTGCATCTATTCGCAGCTCTGCAACGGCGTGCTCTCGAGAGAAAACGTCATCCGTTACAACATTTTCAATCAGAAGGTCAACAACGGCGCAAACTACTCGATCTACCTTGACGATGCGACGACCAGAATGCAGATATACGGCAATATCTTCTGCGGCTCGCACGCCGGCGTGGTCATCCATAGCTCACGTTCTCACGAGGTCCACGACAACGTGTTCCTTAAAGCGGGATACGTTATCAGCGGACTTATCACCTGCGACGGCGAAGGAAAGCTTCTTGAGGGAAGCGAGGCTCCGAGCCCGACGGGTCAGGGCGGAGCGAACTGGTGGTGGAACGGACTGTACCGTCTCTGCATCACCGAGCCTCCGAAGGAAGGCCAGCCGGGATATGAGCAGTGGAAAGAAAAATTCCCGGATATGTACATGTACTACGTTGATCTCGATAACCTTACGGGCCAGTACAACCTCGCCTGCCCGTACAACGAGCTCTACAACAACATCGACATAAACGACGAAGAGTATCTGAATGAAGACCGTCAGCACGGCTTCCACCCGGATTCGGCGTATGCCCTGAAGGTCGGAAATATCCACGACAATCCGCAGTTTTCCTACGAGGAGAACCCGTGCTTCGTCGACCCGACGCACGGCAATTATTCGATCCGTGACGACTCGGATCTCATTATGAAGATACCGTTCAATCAGATAGGAAGGTATTAAAACAAAAAAGCACCCGAAAGGGTGCTTTTTTGAGAAATCCGGCACTATTCCCTGCCGTATTTACAAAGCGTATTTTATGTGGTAGAATAAAAGAAAAATCAAGCGCGCACGAATCTCGACGATAAATTTAATTATTACCAATGGCACCGGCACGGTGCAATATTCTTCCGAAAAGACTATCATTTACATGAAAAATATGATATAATTATATGTAAGATTTTTCGCCAAAACAGGAGATGGAAAACATGACTATTGAAAAAGCAATCCACGGCAGTGAGTTGACCGTAAGCCTTATCGGCAGACTGGACACCTCCACGGCTCCCATGCTCGAGGCAGAGATTTGTGAGATCGGCCCCGAAACGAAAAAGCTGATCCTTGATTTTTCGGGACTCGAGTACGTATCTTCCGCAGGACTGCGCGTCATTCTCGCCGCGCAGAAGGTTATGAGTGCACAGGGAGAAATGAGCATCAGAAATGCAAACGGCAATATTCTCGAAATCTTTGCGATAACCGGTTTTTCGGATATCCTGACGATCGAATGATCAAAGACAAGGAGATCAGAAAATGAATTATCTTACCTTGCTGAAAAAGGCCATCGCCGAGAACGGCTGTCGCACCGCTCTTGTCGATATGGACGGAAGCCGCCGCATCAGTTACGATGAACTTGATACGCAGAGCGGCAAGGTTGCCGGAAAGCTGCACTCAATGGGGGCAAAGAGCGAAGGTTTCGTCATTGTCAACATGGCGCGCACATCCGACTATCTTGTGGCATATTTCGGA
>JAKSPW010000013.1 GCA_024404435.1 Clostridia bacterium
CGATTCGGGAAGCACCGAGACTATACGGTATCCGTCAGTCGTGCGGAATCTGCAGTAGCTCTGCGACCCGCCGACCTTCAGCGCGAACGTCTCGTTCTCGTCCTTCGACAGGAGAACCTTTACGTCGAAGTCGTCGGAATAATCCTTCGGTGCGCTAATAAGATTTGAGTTTTCATCAAAGATGAGAACGTAACCGGTCTTTCCGACGTGACTGTTCTTCGTGATCCCGCCGACGTTTTCTCCCGAGCTGTCAATAATATCGTTCGAGCATTCGTCGATCGCCAGCTCAAGCAGGGAATCCGCCTGACTTACGGCGAGCTTGTCCTGAAGGCTGAAAACGAAATACGACGTTGCGAGAAAGGCAAGAATGACCGTGACGAGCAGTCGCCTCTGAACGGTCTGCGAGATGCGCACGTTCTTTCTCTTGATGCCGACGTATTCGCCGGACACGACGGATACCATCATGGATGCGAGCATGACGGAGACACCGTTTGCAATGATCATGGGTACGGCGCAGGCTTTGACGGCAGCCATTGCCTCGATCGGAGTCGCCATGTTTGTGATAAAGACCATCGTCAGATGGAAGACCTCCATCACGACGCCGACGGCGAGGGAGAGCAGCCAACCCGGACGCTTGTCTTCAAACATGAATTTGCGGAGCAGAGCGGAATAGATGCCGGCGATGATCGTCGATGCCGAGCAGGCGATGCGCGTGAAGGAGCCGACTCCCCACGCAACGGCGATCCATCTTTCGACGCCGCCGATCACGCCCGCGCTGATGCCCGTCGGCGCACCGAACATAAGACCGCCGACAAGTACTGCCGCGTCGCGGCAGTTGCACTGTGCGCCATTTAGCGGGATACCGTACTCCGTGCCTATAACGGCAAGCCCGCCGAAGATGATGCCGAAGATCACCTGCTTCACTATCCGGTTCATCCTGCCGAGCGGAGTATACTTATCTATGACGAACAGGATGACCGCTACCGCCACGGGCAGGAGAGCGGCAATGCCGAGCTTTATGTAAGCGTCATTCATTGTGTTGTCCTTTTTTTCAATAAAATTTCATTCTAATTATACCACACTCCGTCCCAAAACAAAATATCTTTATAAAAAAACCTTTGAAAGAAATTCTTTCAAAGGTTTCGTCTTATTTTGATTCATCGGGGAGCTTTTCCGTCACGGGAGGCGCTTTTTCGATAACGGGGTACTCAAACGTACCGATAAAACCCTCAACGTCGCTCGACGAGACGTCTCCTCCGATGACGCGGTGCTTGTAGATTATCACGCTTGCAGTCACCTTTCCGCTGTACTCGGGGTAGTTGGTGACGTTGTAGCTGTACCTCGTCACCTCGCGGCCGCGGTACTTGGACAGATCGAGTCCTTCCTTCTTCTGAAGCTCGTTGTACGAGCTCATCACGCGGTCGAACTCGGCGGGGATCTTCATCGTGACCTCCTCCATGGGCTCGGGATCGACCTTCCAGCCGAACTGACCGAGGAATTTGATCCTGTCCTCGTTCGTTTTGATCCTGTCGAAAGTGTATTCTTTGTTTACTCTTGCTATTGCCGCCGTCGTCCTCGGCGTGTATTCCGGAACGAGCAGAACGATCAGCGTCAGAGATATCAGGGCGGCGCAGATCACCGCGATGAATTTCAGCGTGCTTGCCTTAACGTTATATACGAACATAGTACCCTCCGAACGTTGTATTACTCATATATATAGCTTTTTACGGAACAATATTACAGGATAGTCAGAAATATGAAATAATCAGAAAAAAGAGAATGAGTGAGAAAAACGGCGGAAAATACCACATAACGTTGTATAGAAAACCGATTTTAACCAAATTTGACCTTTATTGACTTTGACTTTCTCTGACTATTGATCTATAATATAGTCACAAAAGGTCAGTAAAGGTCAAAAGGAGTGGATAATATGTTGATTTCAGACTATATCGCATCGATCATCGAGGAGATGCTCAACGACGGCGGCGGTACCACGGAGGTAAAGCGTAACGATCTCGCAATGAAGGTCGGCTGCGTACCGAGTCAGATCAACTACGTCATCACATCTCGCTTCACACCCGAAAGAGGGTACATCATCGAAAGCAGACGAGGCGGCGGCGGATACATAAGGATAGTCCGCGCACAGATGACGAAGAACGAGTATCTGATGCACTTCTTCCAGGCTATCGGTGACGAGCTCGACGAGCAGAACGCGTCGGCGTTCATCGCAAATCTCTACGACAGAGGGATCGTTGAAGCAGGAGAAGCGAGAATAATGAAGGCAGCACTTTGCGGCAGCGTTCTCGACCGTGCCCGGCCGGAGGAAAGAAACTTTCTCCGCGCCGACATAATGCGGCACGTTATTCTTACACTTATGAACTAAAATCGTTGTGACGTGAAAGGAGATACAATATGCTTTGCGAAAAATGTAAAAAGAACGAAGCGGTCGTTTTTTATAAAGAAACCGTAAACGGAAAAACCAAATCCATGGCGCTGTGCGAGAAATGCGCACGTGAAGCCGAAGACGCCGGAGAGATCAAGGGAATGTCGGGCGGATTCTTCGAGGACACCTTTGCAGGAGTCAACTCGATTTTCGGAAGTCTTTTCGGACTTCCGCAGTATCATCAGAAGGCGATCGGGGAAACTGAGAAGTGCACTCTCTGCGGCGCGACCTTCGACGATCTCGTAAGAGAGGGAAAAGCCGGATGCCCCGAGTGCTACAAGACGTTCTCGGACGAGCTTTCGGGTACGATCGCCAAGATCCACGGCACGACTTCCCATACGGGAAACGCTCCCGCAAGATTCAGGGCGGGCAGAGAGAAGAAGCGTCAGATCGCTTCTCTCGAAGCAGAGCTGAAGGAAGCCGTTGCCTCCGAGGAATACGAGAAGGCGGCGGAACTGCGCGACAGACTGAAGGAACTGAAGTCGGATGCTGAAAAGGACGGTGAATAAGATGCTTTGGTTTGAAATGAACGGAAAAGACAGTGACGTTGTCGTTTCCTCGAGAGTCAGACTCGCGAGAAATCTTGCGGATTATCCGTTCGGCGACAGACTGAACGAACCCTCCGCGAAAGAGATAATTGAGAAGGTAAAGGGCGTCTTTGACGGAAAAGACGACTATAAGTTCACGGATTTTGCGTCCCTTGACAAGATATCACGCTCGGCAGAGGCGGCGCGTCACAAGGTCAGCCCGGAGTTTGCCGCGTCCGACTCCCCGCGTGCGCTGATCGAGTCCGACTCAAAGAACACTTATATCATGGTGCTCGAAGAGGACCATATCAGAATCCAGTCCGTAAAACCCGGATTTGCGCTTGAAGAAGCGCTCGATGCCGCATTTGAGGCCGACGGCATGATCGACTCCGCTCTCCGCGTCGCGTACGACGAGAAGCTCGGTTACCTCACACATTGTCCGACGAACCTCGGCACGGGCATGAGAGCGTCCGTCATGATGTTTCTTCCCGCGCTCACCTATGCCGGCGGCATGAGAAGCCTTCAGAATGGGCTTGGCAAGATCGGCCTTACCATCCGCGGCATGGACGGCGAGGGCTCGAACGCCGACGGATGTCTTTATCAGATATCTAATCAGGTGACGCTCGGCACGTCTGAGGACGAGATCGTCTCGAAGCTTTCGAAGATCGTCGAAAACATCGAAGAGCAGGAAAGAACGCTCAGAAAAAAGCTCAAGGAAGACGCGCGCTTTGAAGACAGAGTGATGCGCGCTTACGGAACAATGCTTTACGCTACTCTCATCGATACAAACGAGCTGACGAAGCTGTACGCGGACGTGAGACTCGGCGTCTCTCTCGGCCTCATCGAGAACGTCACGACGCGTCAGCTCGACGAAATGCTCGTTTGCGGAATGTCCGGCGTACTCATGAGCGAGGCCGAAAACGTCAGAACGCCCGCGCAGCGCGACAGAGCAAGGGCTGATATGATCAGAAAAAAGCTTGCGAAATAAGGAGGAAATAAAGTGAACATAGGATTTACGGGAAAAGCGCAGAACGCACTTAACCGTGCGCTTGCGTTTGCTTGTGAAATGGGACATACCATCATCGGGAGCGAGCACGTTCTGCTCGGACTTCTTTCGGAAAGCGACGGGATAGCCGGCCGCGTTCTTTCGGAAAAAGGACTGACTCTCGACGATGCGAAAAAGATAATCGAAGACAATTCCGGTGTCGGTGAGGAGACTCATCTCACCCCTGCAGACATGACGCCACGCACGAAGAAGATAATCGAGCAGTCGGCGCGCATCGCCATGAACATGGGACACGGCTACGTCGGCACGGAGCATATTCTTCTCGCGCTGACCGAGGAGTCGGACTGCTACGCCGTAAAGCTTCTCGAAAGCGTCGGCATACAGCCTGCCGACGTCAGACGCGACGTCATTTCCTGCTTCGGAAACGGATCGGAGCAGACCGCGAAAAAAGGTCAGCCCGGCAAGGAAAAGGAGAATATCAAGGGCTGCCCGACTCTGTCTTCATACGGCCGCGATCTCTGCAGAAGCGCAAGAGAGGGAAAGATCGATCCGATCATCGGACGGGACGCGGAGACCGACAGAGTAGTGCAGATCCTTTCGAGAAGGACGAAGAACAATCCGTGCCTCATCGGTGAGCCGGGCGTCGGCAAGACAGCCGTTGTCGAGGGACTCGCACAGCGTATAGTCGACGGGAACGTGCCGGAGACACTTCGCGGCAAAAGCATAATAACACTTGACATCTCGGCTATGATCGCGGGCGCGAAATACCGCGGCGAGTTTGAGGAAAGAATGAAAAACGTCATGGAAGAGGTAAGGGAAAACACAGATGTCATCCTCTTCATCGACGAGATCCACACGATAATCGGCGCAGGCGGCGCAGAGGGTGCTGTCGACGCCGCGAATATCATCAAGCCCGCGCTCGCGAGAGGCGAGATGCAGGTCATAGGTGCCACGACCATCGACGAATACAGACGTCACATAGAGCGCGACGCCGCTCTCGAAAGACGTTTTCAGTCGGTCATGGTCGGTGAGCCGACCCCCGAGGAATCCGAGCTGATCCTCATGGGACTTCGCGACAAGTACGAGGCACATCACAAGCTGAAGATCGATGACGGAGCAATAAAGGCAGCAGTCAAACTGTCCGTCAGATATATCAGCGACAGATATCTTCCCGACAAGGCGATAGACCTCATCGACGAGGCAGCGTCAAAGAAGAGGATCTCGAGTCTTTCGACTCCTCCGGACGTGCGCGAGCTCGAGGAAAAGCTGAAGGCCGTCAGCGCGGAAAAAGAGGAAGCGATACTCGGTGAAGACTACGAGGGAGCGGCAAAGCTCCGCGACGAGGAGAAGAAGCTAACCACCGAGCTTGAAGAAAAGAAGAACGGCAACTCCCGCGAAAACACCGATCTTGTCGTGACGGAGGACGATATTTCCGATATCGTTTCCGCATGGACGGGCATCCCCGTGAAGAAGCTCGCAGAGGAAGACTCCGAAAGGCTTCTGCACCTCGAGGACGAGCTGAAGGCCCGCGTCATCGGTCAGGATGAGGCGGTTGAAGCGGTCTCACGCGCGATCAGACGCGGCAGAATGGGACTCAAGGACCCGCACAGACCGATTGGCTCGTTTATTTTCCTCGGCCCCACCGGTGTCGGCAAGACGGAGCTCACCAAGGTGCTGTCCGACGTGATGTTCGGTGACGTGAATGCCATGATCCGCATAGACATGTCGGAGTACATGGAAAAGCACAGCGTTTCCAAGCTCATCGGCTCTCCTCCGGGATACGTCGGCTACGACGAGGGCGGACAGCTTACCGAAAAGATCAGGAGAAAGCCTTATTCCGTTGTGCTTTTCGATGAGATCGAAAAGGCTCACCCCGACGTGTTCAACATCCTTCTTCAGATCCTCGAGGACGGCGTTCTCACCGATTCTCAGGGCAGAAAGGTCGATTTCAAGAACACGGTCATCATCATGACCTCCAACGTCGGCGCGGCAGGCATCATCGAGCCGAAGAGAGTCGGCTTCTCCGCCGAGAGCAATAAAGCCGATGAAGAAAAGAAGATGAAGCAGTCGGTGACGGACGCTCTCAAGGCGACGTTCAGACCCGAATTCCTCAACAGACTCGACGAGATCATCGTCTTCAACAAGCTGACGGGCGACGACATAAGAAAGATCACCTCTCTCATGCTCGATGAAGTAAAAAAGAGAGTACTTGACCTCGGTATCACGCTTGATTTTTCCGACGAAGTCATCGACAAGCTCGCCTCCGAGGGATTCGATCCCGTGTACGGTGCACGCCCGCTCAGACGTGCAGTCGTACGCCTCGTGGAAGACAGCTTCTCCGAAGCGATGCTGACGGGCTCGGTAAAGGAGGGCGACACTGTCAGGGCAGTCCTGACGGACGGCGTGATTTCCTACGAAAAACAGTAAAAAATTGTACTTTTGCTATTGTATCGTACGGATTTTTTATGCTATAATATATATGGTATTCCCACCCGGATATCCGAGTGGGAATTTTTTTGAGAAAACATAATTGAAGGGTTTATATGTTTGATATTCTTTCCGACGAATGGAAACACCCGGGAGCGGCGAACTCTCCGATCCCGACGGTCGATCTGTCAACAGAACACGATATCGGTGCGCTTCGCAGGTGCGGCTTTGACGTAGTTCTGCTTACGGCTTCGGGTGAAGTGAGTGAAGAGATGCTCGATACGGCACTCGACGAGCTTCAGAAAAGGTTTATGTTCGCCTACGTCGACGAAAAGCTCATCCTCTCTCTGTACGGATGTACCGACGAAGCGTTCCTCGCGTATAATCCGATGTTTTCGCGTCATACTCTGCGGACTGCTCCGAAGAGTGAGGCGG
Source organism: Clostridia bacterium (assembly GCA_024404435.1). Taxonomy (GTDB): domain Bacteria; phylum Bacillota; class Clostridia; order Oscillospirales; family CAG-272; genus RUG11130. Next base: position 6,839 of record JAKSPW010000013.1, read on the forward strand.
CGCTCACTCCATTTGAAGAGATCGTCTGCGAGAATGAAGACACGCTCGTGATACAGACGCCGACAGACGGTATCGACTTCCTTTGCCCCGAATACGCCGAATCACTGATCTACGGCGCGTATACGCCTTTTATCGAAAGATACGGGGAAAAGAACAAGTGCATGATCGGTACCGTCTCACGGAGACTCACGGAGCTCTCCGACGGTATTTTCTGGACTTACGACATGGCGGAGGTCTTCTTTTCGCAGGGCGGCACTCCGGATATGCTCGTGACGCTTCTGACGGTAAACGACAGACGCCGTCTCAAGGAGCCGGAAAGGCTTTATAAAAAGACGCTTGCCGCGGTGCTTGAAGCGTCGTGGTGCGGCGTCATGCACTCCTGGCACAGACAGAATCTTCTCACCCGCGCGGGAGACGTTCCGACGGAGCTTCTCGCCGTCTGTTCAGGATACTTCGATCTTCCCGTCGTTTCTCCCGAAACGGAGTTTTCGCTTACCGTCAGATGCGCTGCAGACGTTGCCCGCGCAGAGGGCGGGATCGGCGCGGCACTCCGCTCACGCGCACGGAACGCCGATGAGCTGATGCGCGAGGCAGAGCATTTTGCCGCCGCATCGGGCTCTCAGATTTTTCTCTCCGACGGTTTTCGCGTCTCACATCCCGAGGATATGAAGGACGTGTCGAGACGCATTAAAAGACTGACTTCTCTCGGGGGCGGCTGCATAATTAAAACAAGCACGGCAGTGCTCGTCGACGTCGGTTATATCCCGTTTGAAGGTGCCGCTGCCATGACCGCGGCGGGCGCGGACTTCTGCTTCATATCAAAGGATCAGCTCTTCCGCCGCTCAACTCCGAATGACGGCACACTTTCGATAGATAAGTTCACCTTCGACACGCTTGTGATCGAGCCGAGAGTGAGACTCAACGCCGAAGAAGAGGAAAGACTCGCTTCCTTCGGGCTTACGACGTATCGCGGAAGCGTATTCGGCGACTATGCGAAGAAGCATCTCGACGTGTCACCTTTCAGACGCGACAATAACCGAAGCTTTGAAATTTACGAAACGTACAAGTGCGGACACAGGTTCATCCTCGCACTCAACGTGACCGACACTCCGCAGAAAATAGTCCTCCCGGACGACGCTCACGCGGGCTTTAAGCTTGACGTTGCCTCGGGTGAGATCACTCCTGCCTGCGGTGCAGGATACAGAGTACTTCCCATGGAAGCCGCCGTGTTTGCTTGGGACAGCGACACGACAGCGGAAGATAATATGGCGCCCGCTTACACGGTACGCGAGATCATCGCTCTGAAACGGGGCGAAAATGAATTCGACTACGTACCGACTGACGGAGACCGTGTCTCACTTGAGATCGACTCAACCGAAGGGGAAGAGTGCACCGTATTACTTGACGGCGGCGAAGCATTCAGGATAGTCTGCCCGCCTTACTCGAAAATAATAGGTCCTCGGGCCGGAAAAAATACATTAACAATTGATGGTGTCATCAGAGGGGCTATTCTCAGAATTGAAACAATAAAGGAGTAAAAATGAACATTTTTTCCGTTCTATCCCTCATTGGCGGGCTTGCGTTCTTTCTGTACGGAATGAACGTCATGTCGGGCGGGCTCGAAAAGCTGTCCGGCGGCAACCTTGAAACCATACTTGAAAAGATGACCTCGAGCCTCTGGAAGAGCGTTATGCTCGGCGGAGTGATCACCATCGCCGTTCAGTCCTCGTCCGCGGTCACGGTCATGCTCGTCGGTCTCGTCAACTCCGGCATCATGAAGCTCGGACAGACGATCGGCGTCATAATGGGCTCCAACGTCGGCACGACAGTCACGACGTGGATCTTCACGCTGAACGACATCGGAAGCGGCGACAGCCTGCTCGGACTTCTGAAGCCCGAAAACTTCTCGACGGTATTCGCTCTCGTCGGCATTTTCATGATAATGCTGTCGAAGAAAAAGAAGAGACGCGACGTCGGCACGATCCTTATCGGATTTGCGATCCTCATGTTCGGCATGAAGCTGATGGGCGACTCCGTCGGCGGACTCAAGGACAGTCCTCAGTTCGCAAATCTGATGACGGCTTTCAAAAATCCCCTCGTCGCAGTCCTTGCGGCGACTGTCATCACGGGAGTCATCCAGAGCTCTGCCGCATCTGTCGGTATCCTCATGACTCTTTCCCGCACGGGAGTCATCTCCTACAGCATGGCGATCCCGCTCGTGCTCGGCTGCAATATCGGTACCTGTGCGACGGCGCTTCTGTCGAGCTTCGGCGTCAACAAGAACGCCAAGCGCGTTGCGGTAGTACACACGCTCATCAAGATAATCGGTACGATCGTCTGCCTTGTGATCCTTATAATCGTTCCTCTGATATTTGCCGATATCGGAGACTTCCTTGAAAAATCGACGAACAGCACGGGCATCGCGATCATCCACACGGCGTTCAACGTCCTCAATACGGTAATTCTTCTTCCTTTCTCGAAGCTTCTCGAGAAGCTCGCAAAGCTCATCGTCAGAAAGAAGGGCGAGGACGAGGAAGAAAGCTACACCCTCATCGACGACAGACTTCTCGACACTCCCGGTCTTGCCATCGCGGAGAGCACCAAGGCGGCAGTCAGAATGGCGCGCATAGCAGAGAAATCCGCGATCGACGGTCTCGGACTCTACGACAAATTCGATGCGGACAAGGCCTCGGCGATCCTTGAGAACGAAGAGAAGATCGACTCCTTCGAAGACGGTCTCGGCACGTTCCTCGTAAAGTTTGCGGGACACGCGCTTTCCGAGAAGGAAGGTCACAAGGTGACGAATCTTCTGACCGCTATCGGCGACTTCGAGAGAATAGGCGACCACGCCGTCAACCTTGTCGAGGGCTCAAAGGAAGTGCTTGAAAAAGAGATCGTATTCTCCGAGGGAGCATCGGCCGAGATGCACACACTCATGAATGCCGTGGTCGAGATACTGAATCTCACGGTCGACGCTTTCGAGTATAACGACATCGCCCGCGCAAAGATGGTTGAACCTCTTGAGCAGGTCATCGACGGACTCGTTTCGACGATCAGAAAGAACCACATCGAAAGACTCACGAGCGGCATCTGCACGATCGAGCTCGGATTCGTGCTTTCCGACTTCCTCACGAACTGCGAAAGAATTTCCGACCATTGCTCGAACGTCGCGGCTGAGCTCATCGAGATCGAGACTGACGCGCTCGACATCCACCGTTATCTGAACGGTGTCAAAAACACAGGAGACTCACAGTTTAAAGAAGATTTCGCGGTTTTCAGCGAAAAATATTCCATCTGAGGCACATTTTGCGGAAAAACTCGAAAATAAAGCAGGAAAAATTGAAAAATGCTATTGCATTTCTCATTTCGTTGTGATATAATACTAAACGCTGAGTTTGTGTTTTAATGAACGATTTATTAAACGGAGGTGTATTCAAATGGCAAAATGCTCTGTTTGCGGAAAGGGCGTAACGTTCGGATGCAACGTTTCTCACTCCAACCGTAAGACCAACAGAATGTGGAAGCCCAACATCAGAAAAGTAAGAGCTGTTGTTGACGGCGCACACAAGACTGTTTACGTATGCTCACGCTGCCTGCGTTCAGGCAAGGTTACGAGAGTATAAGATCGACTTGATCCGTCTGAGGACTTGCCACAAGGCAAGTCCTTTTGATTTGTAGGGAGAGTTTGAAAGCGGCGCGAACCTGAGTCGCAGGTGAGCTTCTTTCAAACCACATTAGTGTCTTTTGCCGCGAAAGGCGGCGGCAAATTCGGGAGAACCGGCACAAATGCTAAGAAAGGCTTGGTCATTTATATGCACGAATATACTGCGATCGTTTCTTCTTCGGCTAATGATGCGGCCGACGCTCTCTCGCGCGGATTTGACGTTCTGAGGCTTCCGTGTGACCATCTTCTCGCGCCTCCCGTCGCCTCCCATCCCGATATGATAGTATCACTCGTCGGAAACAGACTTTTCATGCACGAAGAGTATTATGAGAATAACCGCGGACTGTTTGACGGACTTGACGTGCTGACTGTTCCGGGCGTCGGCGCAAGAGGGAAGAACTATCCCCTTGACGTCGGGTATAACGTTCTTTTCTGCGGCGGATACGCGTTTGCTTTGTCGGATCATACTGCACCGGAAATAAAAGAGTATCTTGAAGAAGTAAATATCCCTCTCGTGAATGTGAAGCAGGGATACGCCGCGTGCTCGACTCTGGCGCTTGAAAACTCTCTTATCACTGCAGACGGCTCTGTTGCCGACGCTGCGGAGAGATGCGGCATTCCGGTCACAAGGATAAAAAACGGCGGCATCACACTTCCGGGATATGACACGGGCTTTATCGGCGGCGCATCGGGCGTGATGGGCCGTATGGTCTATTTCTCGGGAAATATCGATTCGCATCCCGACGCAGAAAAAATCCGCCGGCACCTCGATGCCGACGGATACAGTATTATTTCATTGACTGACGGAGAACTTACGGATATCGGCGGGATCAAATTCGTTAAGAATCAGACCTCGCTGACGATGAACTCCGCTTTGCCGTCAACTGACACGGCTCCGCTTCCCGCGGGAACGAAAACGTGATCGCCCTTCACGACGTTCACCGTTTCTCCGCCGCACGAGACGGAAGCATTATCCGCTTCGAGAAAGAGCAGAGAAGCGAAGGAAGACCTGTCAACGTTCAGCACGGCAGGAGAGGCGATTTTTGTCACCCTGAAATATATGCAGTCGCATAAAACCTCGCCTGATGAACAAATTATGCGTCTGCCTATATCGTTTTTCAGTCGTTTTGCGTTTATTTCATCATCCGGATATTTTTTTATTACTTTGAGAGCTTTATCGGTATGAAGCTCTCTTTTTTTGCCGTCTTTTCCGACTCTGTCGTAGTCGTAGATGCGATAAGTGGTATTTGAATTCTGCTGGATCTCCGCGAGAGTCACTCCGCGGCAGATCGCGTGGATCTGTCCCGACGGGATAAAGTACGTCTCACCTTTTTTCACGCTTACCCGGCGGAGCGCATCCGCAGTTTTTCCGTCCCTGACGTATTCTCCGAAATCCTTGCAGTCCACACCGTCGCGCAGGCCGTAAATGAGAGAAGCTTCGCTTGATGCGTCGGTTATGTACCACATCTCCGTTTTGCCTTCTCCGCCGTTTTCCGCCGCAAAGGCGTCGTCCGGATGCACCTGTATGGAAAGATCGTCTCCCGCGTCGATGAACTTAACGAGAAGAGGAAACTTTTCTCCCTTTGCGGACTCACCGCATGCCGTCGGCTCCGATTTCAGATATTCTTCAAGAGTCATTCCGGCATACGGACCGTTTTCGATCACGGACATGCCGTCGTCCCTGACGGTAAGCTCCCACGATTCGGCGATGCGCTCAAACGGAGCTTCCTTGTTATATTCTTCTTTAAGTCTCGTGCCGCCCCAGATGATGTTCTTCGGCACGGAGACCGTTTTCATTGGATATTTTTCCATTTTTCACTGTCCTTTTCGAGATATTCGGAGTTTTTCAGTATTATTTCATCGGTGAGAACAAGTACGGCACCGTCCGTCGTGACGTTTTCTGCCGTAATGACTTCAACGTTTGCAGAATTTGCAATCTCATCCGCCGCCTGCCTGCTGTCAGTTACCGCGGTTTTCGCGCCCGTGAGCGTCAGAAACCTCTCTGTTTCACGCGTTTCGTATCTGCCGATCTGTACGCTTGCAGCCTTGCTCTGAATGGAGCAGATGAATCCGTCGGGAGACGATAGGCAGAGAAGAGTATCGTCTGCGATCCCCGACCGTCTGACGTATTCCTTTGCAAACGCGAGATTTGTGTCCGTTATTACGTTGTCCGTGCCGAAAAGCTCAGAGGCAAGGGAAGTGAGTCTCGCTCTGTCCTTCAGGATGCTTTTCGTGCCGCGCATTGAGTCCGCGTTTTCGGGAAGAATAACCGCACATCCGGCGGTGAGAGCTCCGGAAGCTTCCTTTTTCAATATAAGGGATGCCTCACGCATGAAGAATACCGCATTTTCGTCGAAGAAGTATCTTCCGTCGGGAAGGAAGCTCCGCTTTATTACGGGCTTCCCGCCGTGGTAGAGAGAGAAAGTGAATTCATCCCGCGACAGATCCGTAACGATGAATATCAGATTATCCGAGAGAAGAAAACTGTCTCCTTCGCGCGTCTCGGTGACGAGTCCCGCGTCAAGCATGGCTTCGAGAGCATCTGAGACCGTCTGTCTGTCGTATCCTGAAATTTCCGACAGCCGGGACAGATCGGATCGGGACGACATGAACAAAATTTCCGCAATACGAAAAAATATTTTCTGAAAAGAAAAATTACCGTTAATTTCCAATTCGGAGTGCTCCTTTCGCAGATTTATGACGGTCGTTTTACTGTATTATACAATATCTTGTTTTTTATGTCAATGAGTGTCCGAAAAAGCGATCGGAGAAAAACGGCAAATGACGATTTTCCCGCAAAAAAGTAAAAAATAGGTGTTGACAAAACAATTAGACATATGTATAATAGTAAAGCAACGATTTGAAAGTCACATTTTTATATATTCGGAGAATTGAAATGAACGTCGAAAACGTTAACGGTCTTATTGAAGACATCATCGAAAGAGCCAACCCGGTTGACTATTCGGTCAAGCTCCCCGACGCGGAATTTGACGTAATGAACGCAATGTGGGACGGAGCACCGCCGGTGACCACCTCTTACCTTATGCAGAAGATCGGCCGCGACAAGGGCTGGAAGGCTCCCACGCTGATCTCCTTCCTCGTACGACTCGAGGACAGAGGCTTTATCGCATCCTACAAGAACGGCAAGGAAAGATACTATATTCCGCTTGCTCTCAAGGACGAATACATCCACACGGTCACCGAGAATTTCATTTCTCAGTACCACGGCGGATCGTTCATGTCCGCGATGAACGCGTTCTTCAAGGATCGCAATCTGAGCGAGAGCGACATTGACGCGCTCCTCGAATGGCTCAAGACACGCTATTGATCAGATGACCACTGAGTCTGACCGCCTGAGATTTGAAAATATCGTCGTGAAGACCGCGGCACTCGGCCGCGACGATTTCGGAATCGGGACTTACAAGGAAAAAAGCCTGCACTATATCCTCAAAAGCTTTTTCGAAAGCGACACGGACTACCACGAGGTAGCATACAGAGGGTACGTTGCGGACGTGAAGAGGGACGATTTCATAACAGAGATACAGACCTCCACTCTTCGCGGCATGAAAGGAAAGCTCGATGCTTTTCTTCCCGATTGTGAGGTAAGAATAGTATTTCCGATATCGACCGAGAGACGGATCGTATGGATCGATCCGAAAACGGGAGACGCGACGAGAAGTTCAAGACCTGCGGCCGGCGACACGGTATATGATCTGCTTTCAGAGCTTGTATATATCGTTGAATATTTAGCCGTGACAGGTCTCACCGTCACGGCTGTTTTTCTGAAGACCGACGACTACAGACTGCTCGACGGCTACGGAAAATATAAGAAAATGAGAGCAACGAAGCTCGACCGCGTTCCGACCGAGCTGATCGAAGTGAGGGATTTCGTTTTCCCGCGGGATCTTGTCTCTTTCGTTCCCGAAACGCTTCCCGAGGAGTTCGGGAGACTCGATTTCGGCAGGGCGGCTCATCTCGGCGGCAGAGCGCTGTGGGGCGCGCTCAAGGTCCTTGAAGAGACGGGAGTGCTTATCCGTGCCGGAAAGGACGTTGTGCTCGATGGTAGTAACGGTGTCCGGCAGA
>JAKSPW010000130.1 GCA_024404435.1 Clostridia bacterium
AAACTTTTTCGAGAAAAAGGACTTCCCCGCGGCCCCTTTCAAAAAGCTTTGAAAAAAAGATAAAAGGCAGCTTGACTTTTGGTTAAGCTGTCTTTTTTTCAAAGTTTTCGGGTGGGGGGCGCGGGGGAGGGTGCTTTTTCCAAAAGCGCCCTCCCCTGCGAATAATTTACACCTTCAGATCCACGTATCTCGATATCTTCTGATACCACGTGATGCCGCTTGAGAGGACCGTCATCGGAGTGATACAGATCGTATTCACCGTATCGACGGTGAAAGTGGACTGTCCCGCCTGAGATGCGGGGATATACATGGCGAGCGAGCTGATGGTATACGGCACGCCGTCGACGGTGCCGATATAGATCATGATATGACCCGGGAAGAAGAGGATCGCGCCGGGAGTGAGCGAGGCGAGCTTTTCAAGTCTCGCGCCGTCGGGCTCGCCCTCGGTGAAGTCACCGCTCAGAAGCCCCGTCATCTCGGAGATCGGCTTCGAGTTCCTCGGGATATTGACGCCGAAGCAGGAATATATCTGCTTTGCGAATCCGGAGCAGTCGTTCGAGCCGAACGATCCTCCCCAGCCGTAGACGTGGCCGAGGAATTTGAACGCCTGCGTGATAACGCCGCGGCTCGTCAGCGGGAGATATCCGACGTGTACGTCGAGAGATATCGGCACGAGAGCCGTCTCATAGCCGAGGCTGCCGTCGTCCTCTCTCACGGGGAGTTCGACGGAGAACGCGGAGATCGGGCGTCTGCCGCCGACCTCCGTCGGGATCGGATCGGAAAGGCGGAGCTTCGTGCCCATGGGCAGAGCCATCGCGGAAGCTGCGGACGGCATCGGAGTCACGTCGAGAGTGACGTTGTTGCCCGTGATGAGAAGGAAATCCTCGGGAGATCTCGCCGCTTCCCACTCCGCTCTGTCTGCACAGTACGCGAGAGCGTCCTCTCTCACCCACGCGCCGAGCGTGTCGGCGAGGACGTATGCCCACTCTCCGTCGGCGGAAACGTGGAGAACGATGACCGCCTGCGCGGGCATGAGCTCGGACTCGGCGTTATTGTTGTAATAATAGTCGCCCGCCTCGTCGGTTATGAAATCGTCGGTCGGATAGATGTATCCCATCGTGCGGCGTGTGCAGACGGCGTAGCGGACCGCCACCGTTTCGGGGATCGCGTCCGTGTTTCTGTTCGCGTCGAGCGCGGTGTAATAGCCGTCCGGCATCGGGGCGTGGTCGACGTAAGCGCCGGAGGGCGCGTTGTCCGTGATGATGCAGTACACGGTGTCGCCGGGGAGCGTTTCTCCCACGTCGGCGATCTTCACGGAGCAGAGAGCTCCGCTTTTGTCGTAGTACATGACCGCGGGAGCGTTCGCCTCGTTGATCTCTGCGATCTTCGCCTCATCCGCGACAAGCTCGTCGGAGCAGTTCCAGAACGAGGGCGCCATCATTGCCGTCGTCGTGCCGTCGATGAGTGCGACGGGGCCGGCGGGTGTCGGGACGGGCTCGGGCGCAGGAAGCGTCTGCGGAGTCGTGTCGACAGTCTGTGCCGTCGGCGCGGGAAGCGTTTCCGCAGGCTTCGTCGGCACATCCTCCTCGGAGCGGAAAACTCCGCACGAGACGAGTGAAAACGCCGTCAGAACGGCGAGAAAAAGTGCGGTAAATCTCTTCAAAACAAAAAACCTCTCATAATATACTTTATGGGAAAAGTATACCATATCACGACATATTTTGCAAGGGGGATTATTGCGCCCCCGCAAAAGAAAAAGAGCCCGTGCAGTGCACGGGCTCCTTTATGACAAGCGTTCAGTCTTCCTTCGGCTCGAGGAACTTCCAGACGAGGGCTGCGATGATGCCGCCGACCAGAGGAGCAACGATGAATACCCAGACGTTCGAGAGAGCTTCGCCGCCTGCGAAGACAGCGGAACCGAGCGAACGGGCGGGGTTCACGGACGTGCCCGTGAAAGCGATGCCGAGGATATGTACGAGCGTGAGCGTCAGGCCGATAACGAGACCTGCGACCTTGCCGTTCTCCGTCTTGGAGGTAACGCCGAGGATCGCGAGAACGAACACGAACGTAAGGATGACTTCAATGATAAGGGACTTGACGACGTCGCCCTCGAAGAGGCCGTTTGCGCCGAAACCGCAATCCCAGCCCTTGAAGTAGCCGAGAACTGCAGCGCCGCCGATAGCGCCTGCGCACTGTGCAACGACGTAGCCGATGAAGTCACAGCTGCCGAGCTTCTTCGAAACGAGCATTGCGATGGAAACAGCGGGATTGATGTGGCAGCCCGAAACGTTGCCGATGGAGTATGCCATTGCAACGATGACGAGACCGAATGCGAGTGCGGTGAGAAGATATCCCGATCCGCTTGCCGAATCGCATCCCACAACGACTGCCGTGCCGCATGCGAAGAGCACCAGCACGAACGTGCCGATAAACTCAGCGAGGTATTTCTTGAATGCTTTCATGATTTTCCTCCGAAAATAAAATTTGGGTCCTGCTGTAATATAATATACAACAAATCAGTAAAAATTTCAATATTTTGTTAATAAAAAGTTATTTTGTTTGACATGTTGTGCTTTTTGGTGTAAAATAAAAACACTGATAAATTAGAAAAGAGATGTTTTCATGGAATATATCGGCAAGACCTATGATGAAGAAAGAGCGCTGTACGGGATCTCGGACGCTCTCGTGAAGGATTGCCGCTTCGACGGCCCCGCCGACGGTGAGTCCGCGATGAAGGAAAGCGGCGGCCTGACAGTGGAGAACTGCTTCTTCAATCTTCGCTATCCGTTCTGGCACGTGAAGGACACCGTCATCCGCGGCTGTGAAATGACGGACAAGTGCCGTGCCGCGCTGTGGTACGACGAGAACGTGAAGATCGCGGACAGCGCGCTTCACGGCATCAAGGCGCTCCGCGAGTGCCGCGGCGTCACGCTCCGAGACTGCGTCGTCATCTCTCCCGAATTCCTCTGGAAATGCAGCGGCGTTTCCGTTTCGGGCGGCAGCATCGAGTCGGAATATCCGTTCTTCGAGTGCTCCGACGTCGATATCGACGGGCTGAAGATGAAGGGCAAATACTCCTTCCAGTACACGGAAAACGTAAATATCAAAAACGCCGTCTTCGATACGAAGGACGCCTTCTGGCACTCGAAAAACGTGACCGTCACGGACAGCGTCGTGAGGGGTGAATACCTCGGCTGGTACTCGGAAAACCTGCACCTCGTGAGATGCCATATCATCGGCACTCAGCCTCTCTGCTACTGCCGCGGGCTCATCCTCGAGGACTGCACGACGGAAAATTGCGACCTCGCGTTCGAGAGAAGCGAAGTAAAGGCCGTCATAAGCGGTCACGTCGACAGCGTGAAGAATCCCCTCTGCGGCGAGATCACGGCGGGCTCGATCGGAGAAGTGATCCTTGAAAATGAGTTCATTGACCCGTCCCGCACGGCAATTATGATAAAATGAAAAAAAGGCTGTACATTACCGCGGCTCTGCTGACGCTCACCGTCGCCGCCGCGGTGACTTTCGGATCGATCTTCCCCGAAACGGCGGCTGAGACGGCTCTCGCGGGGATATTTCTTTTTCTCGCGGTCATCATCGTCTCGGCGTCTCTTTCTCTCCGCGATTCCCTGCGCGAGACGCTCTATTCGTACCGCAACATCGCTCTCATCGCCGGCATCCTCTTTTCGCTCGTCATGGAGCCGTCCGTCGTTTATACTCTCGTCACCGGCAGACAAAGCGGAGGCCTCACTCCCGCGTTCATCTACCGCTCGCTGACAAGCTTTCCGCGCACGTTTTCGTATTATGCGGTCTTTTTCATCTCCGCCGTCTGCATCCTGCTCGCGGTGAGCAATATCGCTCTCATCCGTCACGAGGGGCCGCGCCCGAAGAACGCGCTGAGCCTCGTGCTCGCGGCGTTTTATCTCGGCGGCACGTGGGCGGTCTACGCCGTCTCCGACGTGATCGAAAAGAAGATCTTCACGGGCGGCGATCCGCTTCCGCGGATACTTAACTCCGTCATCCCGCTCTTTCTGCTGCTGATGCTCTGCTATTTCGAGTGCATCTTCGTCGGCTTCGTCGTCATGGGCTGGCTCGCGGCAAGAGAAAAGCCGGTTTACGACAAGGATTTCATCATTATCCTCGGCTGTTCCATCGACAAAAAAGGCGGACTTCTGCCTCTTCTCAAGGGCAGAGTCAACCGCGCGATCCGCTTCGCGTGGCAGCAGGAGATAGCCACGGGCAAGCCGCTTAAATACGTCCCGTCGGGCGGCAAGGGAGCAAACGAGGTCATGAGCGAGGGCTCCGCGATGGAGCTTTACCTGCTCAGCCACGGCGCGGAGGATTACGAGGTCTTCCCCGAGAAAAAATCCGCCGACACGCTTGAAAATTTCCGTTTCTCGAAAGAGATAATCGACTCGCTGAAGCCCGACGCGAAGATAGCCTTCGCCACGACGAACTACCATATGCTCCGGAGCGGCATCCTCGCCCGCAAGGTCGGCATCGACGCCGAAGGCGTGGCGGGCGACACGAAGTGGTACTTCTGGCCCAACGGCTTTATCCGCGAATTCTTCGGCATTCTGAAGCTCGACGTGAAGGCGCACGTCACGACCGCGGCGATCTTCGCCGTGATCTGCACCGCCCTCGGGTTTATTGAATTTTATTTATATTGATTTTATGCGAGAGACCCCCTTTTTTGAAAAAAAGGGGGTCTCTCGCGCTCTCTGCCGAAAAAACTTAAAAAAGGAGTTCTTATATAAAGTTTTTTGAAGAGTTCAAGAGGGACTTTTTCCTTATTGCCCATCTTGGTTTACTTATTCTTTTGACTCTCTGAAATACTTTCCTTTTTTTCAAAGTTTTTTGAAGAGTCCAAGAGGGACTTTTTCCTTATTGCCCATCTTGGTTTACTTATTCTTTTG
>JAKSPW010000131.1 GCA_024404435.1 Clostridia bacterium
GATGCCGTAGGCGTCGTTCACGAATTCGACGGCGTCGGGAGCCGGCACGCACGGCGACGCCTCGCGCTCGCGGTCGTTCCTGTCGCGCGCGATGATGTCGGCGAGGACCTCCTCATACGGCTGAGGCATGCCTTTTTCCGCGAGCTCCTTACAGCGTCTGTCGGCGCGCGCCTCGGGAGTCGCGGTCATGAAGACCTTCAGCTCCGCGTCGGGCATGATGACCGTGCCGATGTCGCGGCCGTCCATGATGACGCCGCCGCCCGCGGCGATGCTTCTCTGAACGTCAAGAAGGAACGCGCGGACCTCGGGGATCTTCGAGACTGCGGAAGCGTACTTCGAAGCGAGGGGAGTGCGGATGCGGTCGCCCACGTCCGAGCCGTTCAGGTAGACCTTCTGCACGCCGTCCTCGTAAGCGAGGCGGATGTCGATCTTTTCGAGAGAGGCGATGATGCCGTCCGTGTCGTCGGCGTCGATGCCGTTTTCGAGGGAGTAAAGCCCCACGGAGCGGTAAAGAGCTCCGGTGTCAACGTAAACGAGTCCGAGTTTTTTCGCGATGACCTTCGCGATAGTGGATTTTCCCGCGCCGCTCGGTCCGTCGAGCGCGATGCGAATTTTTTTCGTGTCCATTTTATATTCCTTTCTGTTTTCAGTGGGTATTTGGGATTGCCGCGTCGCCGCAACGAAATGGCAGGAGCAAGGCTTTGGTCTTTGTCTTCTCTTTATGTGTCATCCCGAGGGAACAAGACTTTTGTCTGCGACAAAAGTCTTGAGACCGTGGGGATCTCATGAGGTGACGAAAAGCGAAAGCTATACGAAAAGAAGGAGATTGCCGCGTCGCCACGACTTTGGTCGTGTCTCCTCGCAATGACAATGAAAAGCGGGAGCAAAATGTCAGCCTACCACTTTACGTTGTCATCCCGAGAGCATTTCATTCGCTTGACAAAGCAAGATCTGCCCATTTTGGATTCATCGATTCGATCAGATCGTTCTTCTTTTTTCTCGACCAGCTTTTTATTTGTTTTTCTCTCAAAATAGCCGTCATCACGTTCCCGGTTTTTTCATAGAAGACAAGTTTGTCAACGTTATACTTTTTTGTAAAGCCGTCATTTATTTTGTTCTTATGCTCTGCCACTCTGCGCTTCAAGTCGTTTGTCACGCCTGTGTATATGACGTTGTTATTTTTATTTGCCAAAATATAAACGAAATATTCTTTATTCACAGTCAGCACCCGTCATGACTTTCTCCGCGGCGGCCTCGCCTGCGGAAAAGCCGGTGGAGAACGCGATCTGCAGATTGAAGCCGCCCGTGTAGGCGTCCACGTCGATCACCTCGCCCGCGAAGTACAGTCCCGGAACGCTTTTGCATTCCATCGTCTTCGGATCGAGGCTTTTCACGTCCACGCCGCCCGAGGTGACGATCGCCTCGTCGATGGGGCGGAAGCGCTTCGGTGTGAGCGTGAAGTGCTTCAGCACTCCGAGATACCTCGCGCGCGCCTCCCTTGTGACCGCGCCCGCCTTGACGTGAGCGTCGATGCCCGCCCTGTCGGCGGCGATGCGCACGAGCTTCAGCGGAAGCAGGTGCGAGGTCGCATTTACAAAATCCTTCACCGCGCCCTCGCGGAAGACCGAGACGAGTCTTTCGTCGAGCTCGTCCTCCGGGATCGCGGGCTTCAGGTCGATCTCAAGCGAGTATTCCGTGATATCCTCTCTCATGTGGCACGAGGCGGAGAGCACGAGCGGCCCCGACACGCCGAAATGCGTGAAGAGCATCTCGCCCATTTCGGAAAAAACCGTCTTCGCGCCGTGCTTCACGGTCAGCGTCACGTTTTTGAGCGTCAGCCCCGACAGCTCCGACACGTCCTCCGCCGTTTCTATAGGGATGAGCGACGGGAGCCTGTCGGTCACGGGGATTCCGAAGCGCTCGGCGAAGCCGTAGCCGTCGCCGGTCGAGCCGGTCGTCGGATACGACAGTCCGCCGGTGCAGACGATCACCGCGCCGTGCCGGAACTCTCTTTTTCCGTCCGTGAGCACGAATCCTTCACCATCAGGGCGGACGTCCGTGATCCTGCACGACATGACGGACTTCACTCCCGCGTCGCGCACGGCGAAGCGGAGAGCGTTCACTATATCGGCTGCCCTGTCGGAGGCGGGGAAGACTCTCGAGCCGCGCTCTGTCTTGAGCGGCACGCCGAGAGACTCGAAGAATGCCATCACGTCGGCGGGAGTGTACCTGAACGCCGCACTGTACATGAACTTGTCGTTCTTCGTGACGGACGCGAGGAACTCCCGCGGCGGGCAGTCGTTCGTGACGTTGCATCTGCCCTTGCCGGTGATGCCGAGCTTGCGCCCGTATTTGTCGCCCCGCTCGTAGAGCACGACGGAGGCGCCGCACCACGCCGCCTTTATTGCCGCCGCCATTCCGGCGGCTCCCGCGCCGATCACGGCAACGGAATCATTGTTGTTCATATTTTTCCTTCAAAATCAAAACGGGCGTCCGACGGACACCCGCTTTTTGTTTTTTTACGCCGTCTCAGAGATCAGAACTCCGGGAAAATGTCAGATTCGGGCTCCTGTACCGGTTCCGGTTCGGGCTCCTTCTGCTTTGCGGCCTTAAGCTGTGCGTCTCCGACGTCAACGTTGTTGGGCGTGATGACGTAAGCGTTCGTTGCGATCTTCTTGATAGAGCCGTCGATGGAGTAAGCAACGCCGGACAGGAAGTCGATGAGACGTCTTGCCGTTTCCTTGCTTGCGTTCTCGAGGTTAAGAACGACGGTGCGCTTGTTGAGCAGGTGATCTGCGATCTGGGATACGCTGTCGAACTGAGTCGGCTTTACGACCTTCATTTCGAGAGCTGCGCCGCTGCCGGAAAGGCTGATGCCGCCCATGCCCATGCCGCCGCCGATCGGGCCTGCCGATCCCATGTTGCCGATGTTGGACTGGTTCATGCCGCCCATGCCGTCGTCAACGTCGTCTGCGCCGTAATCGTCAAAATTGTTGTAGTAATCGTCCTCGTAGTTGTCGTCGTACGATCCGCCGCCTGCTGCGTTTCTGATTCTGTCCATGATTCCCATAATAAGCCTCCAAGTATATTGTCGATAAATAAGTTTCAGTTTGAACGGGGAAATCAAAGGTAATTCCGCTTGCCGAACAGCGCACTTCCGACTCTCACGACGGTAGCGCCCTCTTCGATCGCGTCGACATAACTGTCGCTCATACCCATAGATAAAACCGCTTCTATTATATTATGCCGTTTTTTTGCGAAAAAGTCAATAAAAATTTGATAAGTTTCTCTAAAATATTTTCTGAGAGCCGATTTTTCGGCATCTGCGGGCCCCATTGTCATGATTCCGCAGAGCTTCAGAGACGAAAAAGCGTCAAATTCGTCGAGAACGTGAAGCGCGTCATCGGGCAGAAATCCGCTTTTCGATTCTTCCGCCGCGATATTGATCTCCGCCAGCACCGGCTGGACGATCCCCTGCGCGGCGGCGGCGCGGTCGAGAGCCTCTGCGAGGTGCAGAGAGCCGACGGAGTGGATGAGCTCCGTTTTGCCGACGATGCTTTTCACTTTGTTGGTCTGAAGGTGGCCGATGAAGTGGTAGCCGTCGAGGTGAGGCTTCACCGTGTCGTATTTGGCGGTGAATTCCTGGACTCTGTTTTCTCCCGCGAGGGTGAGTCCGCAGTGCTCCGCGGCGAAAACGACGTCCTCCGCGGGGACGGTCTTGGTCGCGGCGAGCAGGCTCACGCCGAGCCCGTCGGAAAAGTTTTCTTTTCTATTTTCGGCGGCGCGGTCGATATTCTCCCGCACAGCCTTGAAATTTTCAAGGATCTCGATTTCTCTTTCGGTCATGTCATGCCGCCTGAAATGGATTGATAACAGTATTTTACCACAAAAACGGAAAAAATGCAAGGAGCATTGAGCATTGAGAGCCTTAAGGCTTAAGCCTTAAGCGTCCGTAGGGTCGGCGTCCTCGACGACCCGCCCGTGCGACCTCGGATTTACGTATTTTTTCTTGCACAGACCTCCTTTTTGATTGCCTTCCCCGATGGGGAAGGCAATTCGGACAAACCATCCCTCACAAGGGAGGGAAAATCTATCGCTCAATGCGGGGTGCTCAAAACTCAATGCTCCAAATACGCAAATCTCCTTGACCTGCGGGCGAAAATGTGGTATTATTTACTCGGAAAATCCTATTCTGAAAGGAAGATATCAAAATGAAGAAAACTCTGAAGTTCTTCGCGCTCGTTCTCGTCGCGGCTCAGCTTCTCGCCTTTGCGGTGACGGCAGCCGACGCGAAGACGGCTTTCACCGACGTGAAAGAGTCCCGATGGAGCTACGCGAACATCATGTGGGCAGTCGAAAACGGCTATATGGGCGGTGTTTCGGCAGATAAATTCTCTCCCGCAGGCACAACGACCCGTGCCATGGTCGTGACGGTGCTCTACCGTCTTGCGGGCTCGCCCGCGGTCGTCTTTACGGACACCTTCAAGGACGTCCCGCAGGGCAAATGGTTCACCGACGCCGTCGTCTGGGCGGCTCAGAAAGACATCGTCAACGGCACGACGCCGACGACTTTTGCTCCGAACGCGAACATCACGAGAGAGCAGCTCGCCGCTATCTTCTACCGCTATGCGGACTTCGACTACGTCAAGACGGACGGTGTCGCTGCCGACCTTTCCGTCTACGCGGACGTGAAGAAGGTCAGCTCCTACGCCAAGGACGCAATGGCATGGGCGAACAAGGTCGGCCTCGTCAACGGCGTGACAGCCGACACTCTCAACCCGAAGGGCAACGCGACTCGCGAACAGTTCGCGGCAATTCTGAACAGATACGCGACGTACGAAGGATTCAAATACAGAACGGCATACAATGCTCCCGTGCCGAAGAGCACCTACACCGAGCCCGAGT
>JAKSPW010000132.1 GCA_024404435.1 Clostridia bacterium
GCCGCTTTTCTTTGACACCGTCAGCGCAAAGAAAAGCTCGGCAAAAGAAACGCCATAACGTGGGCGCCGCCCACACCCGCCCTCCTTTTTGTAAAAAGGAGGCGCGAAAAACTTTTGAAAAGGGTCAGCTAA
This sequence comes from Clostridia bacterium, assembly GCA_024404435.1. Lineage (GTDB taxonomy): Bacteria > Bacillota > Clostridia > Oscillospirales > CAG-272 > RUG11130. The sequence continues at coordinate 133 of JAKSPW010000132.1, forward strand.
ACTTTTCTTTTCTTTTCAAAAAACCTTTTCATCAGTGCGAGAGCTTCCGCCTCTCTCACGCCCGACGTGACCGTCGGCGTGTGATTCAGCCCGAAATCCCTCGCGTCGGCGGCACTTCCGAAAAAGCCCGCTCTCTCGTCCCGCGCGCCGAAGACCACTCTCGGCACTCTCGCCGAGACGACCGCCCCCGCGCACATGATGCACGGCTCGAGCGTGACGAACAGCTCGCAGCCCGGCAGCCTCCAGCCTCCGAGCGCGCGGCACGCCGCCTCTATCGCGGCACATTCCGCGTGGTAGAGCGCGTTTTTTTCGCTCTCGCGCCCGTTATAATCCGCCGAGATTATCTCGTTTCCCCGCACGACGAGCGCACCGACGGGCACTTCTCCCGCCTCGAGTGCCGCTTCCGCGAGCCTGAGGGCAACGTCCATGAAATATCCGTCGCGGCGCGCGATCCCGTCCGCCGTCATGCGCGAAAAATCGACCGTGGTGTGCGGCTTTCCGCGCCTCGAGACGGTCGGCGACGGGAAGTCAATTTCTCCCGCGCCCGCGATTATCTCCGCGATTATTTCTTCTCTTTTTCTCATTTTCCGACACAGAAACGGGAGAAGATGCCGGACACGATCTCCTCGCTCACTCCTCTTCCGTCAGTTTCTCCGAGCTCTGCCGCGGCGCCCTCACAGAGGGTGCAGATCGCGTCGATCGGCTCGCCCGCGTCGAGCGCTACGATGGCGGCCTCCAGAAGCCCGACGGCACGGCGCAGGGACGCCTCGTGTCTGACCGACCAGATGACCGCGTCTTCGCCGAGCTCGACCTTTCCGCTGTCGTACAGCTCGCCGACTGCGGCGGCGAGCTCGTCTATTCCGTCTCCGGTCTCGCACGAGACGCGGATGATCTTGTCAAATTTTTCGCCGATAAGGCTCTCGTCCTCCGACGTGAGGCGGCAATCAAGGTCGCTCTTGTTCACGACCGCGATGCGCGCCGCCGCAGAATCCGATATCAGCCGTCTGTCTCCGTCCGTCAGCGGAGAGGACGAATCGAACACGCAGATGAGCAGCTCCGCCGAGCCGATCTCGCGCTCGGCGCGCTCGACTCCGATGGATTCGACCGTGTCGGAGGTGTCGCGGAGCCCCGCCGTGTCGCACAGCTCGAGCGTCACGCCGCCGAACGACACTCTCGTTTTCAGAACGTCTCTCGTCGTGCCCGCGACGTCGGTGACTATCGCCTCGTTCTCGCCGCAGATCGCGTTGTAAAGCGAGCTTTTGCCCGCGTTGGGCCTGCCGCAGATGACGCATTTTACTCCGTCCGTCACGGCTTTTCCGCGGCGGTACGTGGAGAGGAGCCGTTCCGCCCTCGCCTTTACCTCGCGCATGACGGAGCCGATCTCGCGCTCTCCCTCGTCACCGACGTCCTCCTCGGGGTAGTCGATGGCGGCGTACAGCGCACTCATGACCTTCGTCAGCCTATCGGTCATGTCCGAAATCTCGTCCGAGAGCCTGCCTCCGACGGCGCTTGCCGCGAGGCGGAGCCTCTCTTCGGTATCCGCGTCGAGCAGCTCGCCGACGGCCTCGGCTTCGGTGAGCGTCAGCTTTCCGTTAAGGAACGCGCGGCGGGTGAACTCTCCCGCCTCCGCGAGTCTCGCGCCCGCTTCGAGAGCGGCGGCGAGTACGGCGCGCGTGACGAAAACGCCCCCGTGGCAGGAGAGCTCCGCCATGTCCTCGCCCGTGTATGACGCGGGGGACTTATATCGCGTCGCGATGCCGCAGTCGAGCACCGCGCCGTCCGCGGGAGAGATTATTTTCCCGTAGACGGCGACTCTCTCCCCCCTCTCGGAGAGAGATTTTTTGCCGAACGGCACAAAGATGCGGTCGAGCACGCGATCCGTGCCCTCTCCGCTTATTCTGATGACGGCGATGCCGCCTTTTCCGCGCGGTGTCGACACCGCTGCTATTGTGTTTGTCATAGTTTTCAGTTTTCAGTTTTCGGTTTTCGGATCAATAGCCTGTTATCAGCATTTTTCCGTAGCTGAGGTACTCCCTCACCCACATCGTGAAGAGGAATTTCTTCTCCGGGAACGGAGCTTTCAAATACTCCGCCTCGACTCCCTCGCGGGCGCAGAGAAGCCTGATCCTCGGGACGTGCGTGTCGGACGAAACGCAGACGGTCTTCCTGTCCGCAAGCCCGTTTTCCTCAATGAGCGCGACCGAGTAACGGATGTTCTCCGCCGTATTGTGAGCGCGGTCCTCCACGAGGATTTTTTCCTCCGGAACGCCGTGCGAGACGAGATAATCCCGCATCGACACCGCCTCGGCGACGGGCTCGTCGATGCCGCGGCCGCCGCTGACGACGATCACGCCGTCGGGATCTGCCTCAAGTGCCGCTGCCGCCGTGTCGAGCCGCGCCGCGAGAGTTTTCGTCGGCCCCGACTCCTTCACCTTCGCGCCGAAGACGATATAGACTCTGCCTCCGTCATCCGGGGAGGCTTCGGCGGTCGGTGAGAGGTAGATATACCCCACGAGCAGCGCGAAGGTCACCGTATAGAAGATGAACGCCGCGCACATGAGCGCCGCGAACACGGGATACGCCTTTTTCAGAAGCCGTTTCAGCGGATTTCCGAAAATAAACGGCAGAGCGACCGCCGCCATGACGGCAGTGGTCGCTATCCACGGAAGTATTCCTTCCGGCGAAAATATCAGCTTTATGAAATACGCGGCAAAGCACACGAAGGTGAAGCCGCCGAAGACGGCGTACAGCTTCGAATAAAGCTTTGTCTTCATCTGTCGTTCATTACTTCGCAGTCGTCGCCGTCGAGGTATTCTCTCATGCCGACGTGACGCTTCAGCCTTTCGGACTCGATCATGTCGGAGAGCTTATTTTTGACCTCGCGGGAATTCTTGATGTGCTTCAGCTCGAACTCGGGAGCCGTTTTGTCTCCGGAGCAGCAGTGGATCGTACCGATCTTCACGATCCTCTGGCCGAGACCGCGCTTCAGGGAAACGTCCATGATCCTGTAAAGACGGATCTCTTCCTCTTTGCGGGAGAGAAGGCCCGTGTCGATAACGAGCTTGTCGTCGTACAGATAGTATCTCGTGAATGACCAGGGGAGTCCGAGGAAGGGTCTTTTCTTGTCGCACCAGATCACGCCTTCGGGTTTTTTCATATTTTTTACTCCATTCTGCCGTATACGGCGGTTAATTTTCTTTGTTTTCGAGTGCTTTTATCGCTTCGCGTGCCGCTTCTTCGATCGTGTCGCCGAAGGAGAGGCTTTTCGCGCCGACGATCTTTGCTCCGCATCTGTTCACCGGGATGAGGATCTTCACGGCGTCGCTCTGTCCGACAGCTGCCGCCATTTCCGGCGTGATCTCGCCGAGAAGCGAGTCGGCGATGACGATCCCGACGGGACCGACGATGACGTTTGAGCGGCGGGCGGCGTATTTCACCGCGCCCTCGCCCGTTGCGGCTCCCGCGGCGCCCTTCGCCATGGCGGCGGTGGCAGCGGCGTTCGTTCCGACGGCGTATACGTCGGCGTCGGCTCCGAGCTCTGTGATCCTTGCGATGAGGGCGGCGCCCATTTTGCCTCCCTGTCCGTCGATTACCGTTATGCGTTTTTTCATCATTTGATCTCCTCGATCTTTGCAAGGTCGTACGGAGTGTTCTGATATACGAAGTAGTTGAGCCAGTTGGAGAAGAGCAGGTTCGCGTGCGCTCTCCAAGTGTTGAGAGGCTTCTTCGACGGATCGTCGTTCGGGAAATAGTGGTTCGGGACGTGAGGCTCCATTCCGCGCGCGAGGTCGCGCTTATATTCGAGCGCGAGCGTCTCCGCGTCGTACTCGCTGTGCCCCGTCACAAAGAAGAGGCGGCGTTTTTTGGATGCCACGATGTAGATGCCCGCCTCGTCCGATTCGGCGAGCACGTCGAGCTTGCCCGTCGCCTCGATGTCCTCGCGTCTGACCTCGGTGTGGCGCGAGTGCGGAGCCTTGAATTCCTCGTCGAAACCGCGGAGCAGCGGGTGCTCCGGCACGAGGACGCGGTGGGTGAAAATGCCCGACATTTTGGAGGAAAGCGGGTACTTTTTGATGCCGTAGTGGAAGAAGAGTCCCGCCTGAGCTGCCCAACAGATATGCAAAGTGGAGAATACGTTCTTTTTCGACCACGCCATGATCTCGCGAAGCTCGTCCCAGTAATCGACGTCCTCGAACTCAAGATTTTCGACGGGCGCGCCCGTGATGATGAGTCCATCGAAGCGTTCTTCTTTCACCTCGTCGAAGGTGCGGTAGAAGGCCGCCATGTGCTCCTCGGGCGTGTTCAGGGACTCGTGCGTCGCCATTTTGAGAAGCGTCAGCTCGATCTGAAGCGGCGTGTTCGAGAGCACGCGGATGATCTGCGTTTCCGTCGTGATCTTGGTGGGCATGAGGTTCAGCACCGCAAGCCTCAGAGGACGGATGTCCTGACTTGCCGCGCGGAGATCTTCCATTACGAATATGTTTTCCTCCGTCAGCACGTCGTGTGCCGGGAGGTCTCTCGGTATCTTGATGGGCATGGGTTTTTCCTTTCGATGTTAAGCCTTAAGCCTTAAGCTTTTACGGCAGGGTTCAGGCGATTGAAATTATTATTGATTACAGCGGTTTCGTAAAGACGGGCGGGAGGGCGATATCCTCCCCTGAAAACTGAAAACTGAAAACTGAAAACTAAAAGCTCAATGCTAAAGCAGCATACATCACCAGATTGAACGCCGCGTGGACGGCAAAGAGCCACGCGA
>JAKSPW010000133.1 GCA_024404435.1 Clostridia bacterium
CGTATTGACAAAAGGAAATAAGTGTAGTATAATGCAGTGGTACGGAGGCATAGCTCAGTTGGTCAGAGCGCACGGTTCACATCCGTGAGGTCGCAGGTTCGAGCCCTGCTGTCTCCAAAAAAGAAAAGCACCGTCAGGTGCTTTTCTTTTTTGGCGCAGGGCGAGAACCTGCATTCACATCGCCCGCTTTGCTATATCCTGTAGTTTTTCCATACGCGATGTGCCGGTTCAAGCCCGATGAAATGAGTAAAGGAAAGCACCCCACGGGTGCTTTTTTGTATCCCACTTGACAAAACCGCGAAATAAAAGTACAATATTTCCGTGGGATCACGGGCCCGTGACCGTGTGCGAGACGAGCGCATCCCCGTCCCAGCGGTCGGTTATGACCCGGCGTCGCACCGTTATTCCGCAGGGAGTCACGAGCCTCGCCGAAAGCTTCACTCTGACCGTAAGAACTCCGTTTTCTTCGACCGTCTGACTTTCGGCTGAGTACCTTCTGACTGCTCCTGACGAATTTTTTACAAATGAGACGATGCCGTCTTCCATGGCACAGTAGTATTCGTTTTTCAGAGCTTCCGTTTCCGGAAAGCACGGAAGCGAGAGGGCAATGCCGCCGTCTCTGACGCGGCGAAAAGTACATTCCATAATTACTCCGTAAAGTGAGGTGAACGTGATGGAAATCACCGACAAAAAGCCGATAGCGGACAGACTGCGCCCGCGTACCTTTGACGACATGGCGGGGCAGGAGAAGCTCGTCGGCAAAAACGGCGTGCTTCGCAAAATGGCACAGACAGGGAGCTTTCCGTCCGTGATATTCTACGGCCCCCCCGGCACGGGGAAGACCACGGCGGCGACGATACTCGCCGAGTCCTCCGGCAAGGACCTTTACAGACTCAACGCGACGACGGCTTCTCTCGCCGACGTGCGCGAGGTCGCGCAGGCGACGAACTCCATCACGGGGCAGGCGGGAGTCGTTCTGTATCTCGACGAGATCCAGTATTTCAACAAGAAGCAGCAGCAGTCTCTTCTCCAATACATCGAGGACGGCAGCGTGACGCTCATCGCTTCGACGACGGAAAATCCCTATTACTATATATATGACGCACTTCTGTCAAGATGTGCGGTATTCGAATTCAAAAAAGTATCGTCCGCGGACATTTTGAAAAGGCTGAAAAACGCCGCCGCCGAGCTCGGCTGCGCCGACAGATTCGACGAAGATGCGCTGAAGCTCATCTCCGAGGTCTCGGCGGGAGACGTGCGCCGCTCGATCAACACGCTCGAGCTTGCACTGAGAAGCTCGGACGGGCTGATTACCCGCGAGGACGTGTCAGATCTTCTGCCGTCAGTCTCGATGGGAGGCTTCGACCGCGACGGCGACGTGCATTACGATCTTCTCTCGTGCCTGCAGAAGTCGATACGCGGCTCCGATCCCGACGCGGCGGTCTTCTACCTCGCGAGACTTCTCGAGGGCGGAGACCTCATCTCTCCGTGCCGCAGACTCATGGTCATCGCAAGCGAGGACATAGGTGCCGCTTATCCCATGGCGGCAGTCATAACGCGCGCCTGCGTCGAGAGCGCAAAGGAACTCGGCCTTCCCGAAGCGAGGATACCGCTTGCCAACGCCGCGGTGATGCTCGCCACCTCTCCGAAGTCGAATACCGCGTATTCGGCGATCAACGCCGCCGCGGAGGACATCAGGGCGGGACTCGGAGTCGAGATACCCCGTCATCTGAAGAGCCCGCTCTTCAAGGGCTACAAATACCCGCACGACTTCCCGGACCGCTACGTCGAGCAGCAGTATCTTCCGGACGATCTGAAGGACAAAAAGTACTACAAATTCGGCGAAAACAAGACCGAGCAGGCGGCAAAAACCTATTGGGAAGGAATAAAAAAGAAAAAGTTATAAATTTTCGAAAAAAGTATTGACAAAACCGCTGCGATATAGTATAATCGACGTGTTGTTGAACCGCAGACAGCAGGTTACGGTAAAAGCGAAAGCTTTCCTGCCGAGGAGAAACAGTACAATACAGTTGTATCTGAGTCTTTTTCGGCGAAAGCGAGAAAGACTCTTTTCGTTTCCGTCTGCATTCCGCGAAAATCAAACAAGGAGGAATACACAATGCCCAGCGCAAAAATTCTGGAAGAGAAGAAGGCAGTCGTTGCCGATCTCGCAGACAAGTTCGGTCGTGCAGCATCGGGCGTACTCGTAAAGTATCAGGGTATCACCGTTGAAGACGATACAGCTCTGCGCCGTGAGCTCCGTGAAGCAGGTGTTGATTACAAGGTAATCAAGAACACTCTTATCGGTCTCGCTTGCGAACAGGTCGGATTCGGCGATATGAAGGCTCACCTCGACGGCATGAACGCCATCGCAGTAAGCTATGAAGATCCGATCGCTCCGGCGAAGATCCTCAAGAAATATGCCGATAAGATCGAAACTTTCGAGAGCCGCGCAGGTTTCCTTGACGGTGCGGTAGTTGACGCAAAGGTCGTCGGCGAGCTCGCTGACATCCCGCCGAAGGAAGTCCTTATCGGAAAGCTCCTCGGAAGCATTCAGGGTCCCCTCTACGGTCTTGCATGCGGTCTCCAGGCCATCATCGACAAGAGCGGAGAAGAAGTTCCCGCAGCAGAAGAAGCTCCTGCTGAAGCTGCACCCGCTGAAGAAGCACCCGCAGCAGAGTAATCTCATACGCGCCGCATAGCGGCAAACAAAACAAAAAATAATTTATAATTTATAATTCGGAGGAAATTAAAAATGGCATCTGAAAAGACAACCCAGATCCTTGACGAGATCAAGGCTCTCACAATTCTTGAACTGGCCGACCTCGTTAAAGCAATCGAAGAGGAATTCGGCGTATCCGCAGCACCCGTAGCAGTAGCAGGCGCAGTCGCAGGCGGCGCAGCAGCTCCCGCAGCAGAAGAGAAGACAGAGTTTGACGTTGTCCTCGCTAACTTCGGCGCTAAGAAGCTCGACGTTATCAAGGCTGTCCGTGAGCTCACAGGTCTCGGACTTAAGGAAGCTAAGGAACTCGTTGAGAGCGCTCCTAAGGCTATCAAGGAAGGCGCAAGCAAGGAAGACGCTGAGGCTATCAAGGCTCAGCTCGAAGCAGCAGGCGCAACTGTTGAAATTAAATAAGTCAGACTTATTTAACACAAGACCGGACCGTGAATACGGCCCGGTCTTTGATCCGAGCGATCCGCATTGGAAGAATAAGGATAAGGAAGAAGAAAACAAGAATAAAAACCCTTATACCCCACTTGTAAATGATCCTACCAAATACGGCGGTTAAAACGACAAAAACAGAAGAAGACAACAATGAAAATCAAAAAAATCATCGCACTCGCCATTGCTCTGACAATGGCACTCGCAGTACTCGCCGGCTGTCAGGCAAAAAATGACGGCGAAGTTAAGATCGGCATCGCCGCTCCAGACGTAACGCACGGCTGGGTGGCAGGCGTCGCCTATTATGCAGAGAAATACTGCAAGGAAAACAACATAACCTACAAGATCACGACCTCCACCGACGCGGCGGAGATGACCTCAAACCTCAACGACCTCGTAACGTGGGGCGCTGACGCCATCGTCACGTGGCCGCAGTGGTCCGGCATGGAGGACTCCGTTGCCGATATCATCGCGCAGGGCGTCCCGGTCGTCAGCTTCGACTTCGACATCGACACCGACGGCATTTACAAGGTCACCGGAAACAACTATGACATGGGCTATCAGAGCGCAAAGTACATAGTGGACAAGGTCGGCGAAAAGGCAGTCATCGGCGTGTTCTCCGTTCCGTCCGCCGGCTCTGTATCCGAGCTCCGCGTCAAGGGCTTCTACGACTACCTTGATGAGATCGGCTACGACCGCAGTAATATGTTCGAGATCAGCGAATCCGCCTTCGGCAGAGACGCGGGACTTTCCGACATGACCGACGCGCTCACTTCTCACGATAAGATCGACGCCATCTTCTCGATAGACGACGAGAACTCCATCGGCATCCTTCAGGCTTGCGTTGAGGCAGGCAGGACCGACGTCAGGGCGATCACGGGCGGCGGCGGAATGCAGGAATACTTCCGCATGATAAAGGATGAGAAGAACGACGGCTTCGGCCTTGCTTCCGCGCTTTACAGCCCGTCCATGGTCGAGAATGCGATCAAGGCGGCCATTGACCTCTGCGAGGGCAAGGAGTGCGAGAAGGAGATCGTCATCCCCACCACGGTAGTAACTAAGGAAAACGTTGACGAGTACATCGACGACAATAACAAGGTATATTAAGAAAGAATCCGCATGGCTGACGGGGGCGCCTCTTTACGGGGCGTCCCCGGACGCCATGCCGCTTTTATTTTTTTGAGAGGGATCCATGGAAGTTTCGCTAAAAGGTGTCTACAAGTCCTTCGGCGCCGGCAACGTTCTTGAAAACGTGGATTTCAGCATCCGCGGAGGCGAGATCTGCGCGCTGCTCGGGGAAAACGGGGCGGGGAAGTCCACCCTGATGAACATCCTCGGCGGCGTTTTCGCCGCGGATTCCGGCGAGATTCTGCTGGACGGGAAGAAGGTCTCTTTTTCTTCTCCGGCCGAGTCGCTCGGAGCCGGAATCGCGTTCATCCATCAGGAACTGAACCTCGTCAACGACCTCACCGTATACGAGAATATGTTCCTGGTCGGCTTCCCGAAGAAAGGCCCTTTCCTCGACCGCGGCTATATGATCGCGAAGTCGCGGGAGGTGTTTGAACGGATCGGGATCGGGATCGATCCCTGTGCGCTCGTCGGCTCGCTCGACGCTTCCTATAAGCAGACGGTCGAGATCGCCCGCGCGCTCATGTCCGACGCTTCCGTTATCATTATGGACGAG
>JAKSPW010000134.1 GCA_024404435.1 Clostridia bacterium
TGACGGGATATCTCCCGAAGCGGCGAGGCTTTTCCATTTCTCCATGACGCGGCGCGAGGTAGCGTTCGGACACGATGCGGTCGAGCCGAGAACGATTTTCCGTGCAAGGGCGGGATACTTGGCGGCGATGACCTGAACGATCATCCCTCCCTGCGAAGCGCCGAAGAAATCGGTCTCTTCGACACCGAGTGTCTGCAGAGCCTCTTCAGTGTCACGCGCCATGTCGAACACCGAATAATCATCCGGAAGGTTCCGCCGTCTGTCCGGGACGTATACGGTATATTTTTCCGTAAAGCTCTTATACGCGGCTTCGATAAAACCCGCCGAGGGGATAACGGACGTCAGGCTCATCCCGGGTACTATCACGAAGTTTTCTCTTCCCGAGCCGAACTTGATGACGTCCATTTCAAAGCCGCTAACCTGTACCGTAATTATTTCTGCCATATTATCCTTTTGACCTGTTGATGTTTTCGGGGGAGCAGAACATCAGAAGCACGAGATCGGGCTCCGTTTCATCTCTGAACGCATCGAGGCTGCCGTTGAAGTTGCCGTTCGCGGGGCGGACGTCGACGAGGTCGACTTCACTGCAGAAAAGCGAAAGGAACGGTGCGACGGATGCGGCGTACGAGTCGTGCAGGAGCATGATCTTCGGCCCGTCCGAATTATGGTTGACGATCCTTGTCAGCGGTCTGTTGCCGAAAAGAATGGCTTCGTAAGTGCTCTTGTCGTAATATCCCTTCGTCGAGAGCATTTCATGATCGAACATCGTCTCATAGAAATCGCCCTCAAGCGTCAGTGCCTTGTCGGGGTGCTCGACGGTGAAACTCGTTTCAAACTTCGGCGTAACTACCGTGAAATCGTCGGGAGAAATATAACCGAGAGTCACGTTCCTTCCCTGCGCGCCGAGATACCATCTGCTCTTTGTGTCAAAGTTATAGTTTTCGTCGTCGAGGAGCGAGAGATCGAATCCGTATCCGTATCGGTCGTTCAGCTCGGCTGCGATGATGCGCGTCGCCTTGAGAGCCGCCTCCATCGTCCAGTGGTGGTCCGTCCTGAAGTAAAGCGAATAGTGATCGAGTCCCGCTTCGTGGATGCCCTCTCTGAGATCGAAGGTCTCGACTCCGCCCGCCTCAAGGAGCTTTAAGTGCTCGTCGAGGTTGTCGTTGATATATGAATACTTGCCTGCGGGCATCTCGTCGTCGTATTTGCAGACCTTCTGCGGCTCCTGTATAAAGAGGAACGGAACGCCTGCCTCCTCGGTCGAATCCTTGAAGGCAATTATGCTGCCCGCTATTCTTTCCGCCTTTTCGGGAGCTGTCTTATCGACGATTGTCGTGAGCATGCCGTTATTCAGAAGAACGATATTCTTCGTCTCTGTCTGCATCGTGAGTCTGCGGTACGCGCCGCAAAGCTCGAGAAAACGCTCTTTTCCGATAATGTTATTTTTGCTGTTGTCTATCTTGTTTTCGATCTTTTTGATCTTTTCGGTAAACGAAAGCTCTGCCGCGGGAGCCGGAGTCGCGGGAACAGCGGGTGCGGCGTTTTCAAACGGATACTCTTCCCTGAAGTTCACGGCGGAGGAGGAAGACACCGCAGTCTGAGTTTTGAAGAAAGTGCCGTAAACCATAGATGCACCGCCCGCAAACATGACGGCGAGAACGAGCACGCACAGAATACCGCTCGGTGAAAATATCTTTTTCATGGCGCACCTCAGAAATTAAAGTAGATGAACGGATCGTACGAGCTTCTGAGAATAAATCCGACGGTCAGCAGGAAAATGACGAGCTGAACAGCCGCGCCGACGTATTTTGCCCATTTCTTTTCTGCGAGGCGTGACTTTGTGAGCATCGGGAAGATCGGGAAGCTGACGAGAGCACCGATGATGAAGTACGATGCATTATTCGTGAGAAGTACGGTCGCGGTGTCGTCCCAGAGCGGAACGGAGGACGTGAACATTGCCCTCAGATACGTCACGGCGTCGGAAAGCGACGCGGCTCTGAAGAGCACCCAGCAAAGCATGACGGCAAAAAGCGTATATATTCTGCCGACGGGCCTCGGAAGCTTTCCGAGAGGAGTGTATTTTTCGAGCATCAGAAGGACGAAATAGACGAGTCCCCAAAGAATGAACGTCCATTCCGCGCCGTGCCACGTGCCCGTGAGAAGCCACACAACGAAGAGATTGAATATGTGTCTTAAAGGCTTCACCCTGTTTCCGCCGAGCGGGATATAGACGTAGTCACGGAACCACGACGAAAGCGATATGTGCCATCTGCGCCAGAAATCCGTAACGGATACCGCTGCATACGGATAGTTGAAGTTCTCGTTGAAATGGAAGCCGAACATTCTTCCGAGTCCGATAGCCATGTCGGAATAACCGGAGAAATCGAAATAGATCTGAAGAGTATAAGCGATAACGCCGAGCCACGCAAGTCCCGTTGTGAGCTCTCCGCCGTCAAACGCCCTGTCGGCGACAACGGCAAGATTGTTTGCGATGATCACCTTTTTGGAAAGGCCCCACAGGAAGCGTCTGAGTCCGTCGGCAAACTCGGGAAAGTTCTCTTGTCTGTCGTTGATCTCGCGAGCGACCGTCTCGTATCTGACGATGGGACCGGCGATCAGCTGCGGAAAAAATGAGATATAAAGACCTACGTTCAGAAGATTCTTCTGCGCGAGAGAGTGGTCCCTTTTCACGTCAATGACGTAAGAAAGTGCCTGAAAGGTATAGAACGAGATACCGATCGGAAGCTCGAGTCCGAGGACCTTCGGAGAAAACCCGAAGAGGCCCGCGCAGTTCGTGACGGCAAAATCGTAATACTTGAACACGAAAAACGCGGCGAGGTTGAATAGCACCGCAAGCGTCACGACAAGTCTGTCGGGCAGCTTCGTCAGAAGCAGAAGTCCGAACAGCCAGTTCATGACGATGGATGAGAGCATCAGTACGACGTACAGCGGTTCTCCCCACGCGTAGAAAAGGATGCTGGCAAGCAGCAGAAAGACGTTTCTGAATGCTCTCCCTTTGACGATCGGATTATAATATACGAATATTACGACCGGCAGGAAGAGGAACAGAAATGTACCTGATGAAAAAACCATAATCTGTTACCGTTTACAATAAAAATTCATCTGCCCGCGGTCGGCTGACGCGCGGGCATAATATCAGACAAGTGCCTCTTCTGCCTCTTTCACGAGTTCGGGCAGCTTTGAAAATGCTTCATACGTTTTGACGTTAAGTACGGTCTCGCCGTCGATCTGCAGAGCGCAGGCTCTGTCGAAGGTCACCTTCACGTGATGACCGGAGAACATGCGGCAGATTTTCTTGCCGCCGTTTGCAAATTTGACGTGAGTACCTTTGAATATCCTCGGGAAGGCAGTCAGAGTTCTGAGCTTTCCTGAGTTGTGCCAGATCAGAACGCCGAGTTTTCCTTCGGGATCGAGTCTGTCCTGATTCGGAGTCGGCATCATTCCGCCTCCGAAAAATCTTCCCTTCATCGTCGGGGCGAGCCACGTCTTCTCATACGTTCCGCTTTCGCCGTCAACCGTGACCTCTGCCTTTACCGGCTTGAAGTCGTAGAGAAGGCCTTTGAGTGCGATGGGAGTATAGTTTATCGGCTTCGTCGTTGTCTTTCTGAGCTCGTCGCCGACCTCGCAGCAATACCCGTCGATGCCGTAGCCGATGCCGTTGATGAACTTCTTGCTGATACCGTTGACAAAGACCGTCGGAAGACCGACGAGATACTTTTTGATCTTGCGGAGGACTTCTTTTTTTGTAAGGCCTATGTCGTTGGCAAAATCGTTTCCGGAGCCTGCCGGAGCATAATACAGTTCTTCGGGAAGCTCGAGCCCGTCGGTATCGTTTACGAATCGGTTGAGAGTTCCGTCTCCGCCGCAGACAACGAGGCGATCGCCCTCTCCGATTTTTCCGAAAAGATCAGAGTAACCGTCAAGAGAGGTCATGTCGATCGTTTCGCAGTCGAATTCCGAGCAGTGCGCTCTGACGTTATCGAGCACGTCGGCTCCGTGATTATTTCCCGCAAGCGGATTGTAAAGAATATAACACTTCATATTCAGCCTCTTTATTTCCCGAGTTTTTCAAGCATCATGTCTCTGACTTTTTTGCCTATCTCGCCCGTTCTGTGACCGACCGTCTCGTCGGGAGAAAGGACGTCAAGTACCGATAGAGTAACGTACGTCCGCTTCAGCGGAAAGTTTTTACTGATCATTTCCGTTCCCTCTACCGTGACGACGACCGTCGGAACGGACGCTTTCTGAGCTATCGAAAACAGTCCGTCGCTGAACGGAAGCAGCTCACACGTCCGACTTCTCGTTCCCTCGGGATAAACCCCGACGGAAACCTCGTCGGCCTTTATGAGTTCGATCGCTCTTTTCAAAGTCTTCAGGGCGTTTCTTGGGTTTTCCCTGTCAATCGGCATGAAACAGCATTTCCTGATGATCTTCCCGAAGAACGGTTCTTTAAAGTTCTCGGGTTTCGAAATAAACGCGAGATCGCTTTTTCTGAAAACGTGCCAGGTTATTATCGGATCGTACTTCGAGCGGTGGTTGGAAACGAGCAGGAATCTTCCGTCAGACGGCATTTTTTCGGCGCCTTCGACTTTGATCGTCACCCTGCTGAAGAATACGGCAAGTGCGGTGGCGCTGTACAGAATGAATCTGTAAAACCGACTGTTTTTGTCGTAGTCGACTTCCTTTACGAACAGTGACGAGACCACGACGAGAATGACGCAGCATAGTATCAGTGCTGCGACTGAGCCGAGGATCCAGAAAAGGACT
>JAKSPW010000135.1 GCA_024404435.1 Clostridia bacterium
AAGTCACGCTTGAATTTATCTGAAAAGAAAACCGAGGACAAACGTCCTCGGTTTTTTTGTTTTATTAAATTTTTATCTGAACAAATACAGATCCGAGAGGCCGAACGTGAGCGTCTCGCCGAGTCCCGTGTCGGTCGCTCTCGCGAGGCGATAGAGAATGGTCACGAACTGAGCGCGGGTCATGTTCTGAGCCGGAGCGAACGTCGTCTCGCTCATGCCGCCCATGATGCCTCTTTCGCAGACGAAAGCGACGGCGTCGTGATACCACGCACTCGCTTTCACGTCCGTGAAATTTTCCGTCGGATCCTTTGCCGATGCCGAAACGGCCGCGGCGCAGGAGAGGAGCATGATCGCGGACAGAATGATTGCGGTAAGTTTCTTCATAAGGTTCTCCCTTCACGGGTTTTCCCGTTCTGCGATTTGTATAGCATAACGCTGCCGAAAAGTTAAGGAAAAAGAAAGACGGGAAAAGTATTCGCCGTTCCTTCGGAAAAGCGCAAAGGCTCCGATTTTGCGCTTTGCCTCTCTTCCCGTTGACTTATCGGCAGGTTTGTGATAAAATATAAGAGATAAAATGGGATATTTTTGAGGTGTACTCAATGAACGAAAAGAAGAAGGGCGGCATACTCACTTCCGCCGCCGTAATGGGAATAATAATCCTCGCCTCCAAGCTGCTCGGGCTGTTCCGCGACATCCTCGTCGCGAGATTCTACGGCATGAGCACGGAAGCCATCGCATATTCCGCCGCGTCCCGCATCCCCGTGACGATCTTCGACCTCGTCATCGGCGGCGTCGTGACCTCGGCGTTCATACCCGTATTCAACTCCGTCCTCGTCAAGAAAGGCAAGGACGACGCGATGAAATTCGCAAATTCGTACATGAATTTCATTCTGCTCGTCTGCACGACACTCGCCGCGCTCGGCGTGATCCTCGCCCCGCAGGCGGTCTCTCTCATCGCGCCCGACATCACCGCCGAGGCGAGAGGGCTTGCCATTGACCTCACGCGCATCATGTTCCCGATGATAATCTTCACGGGACTCGCGTTCTCCTTCGTCGGCATTTTGCAGTCGATGGGAGAATACAACCTCCCCGCCGTCATCAGCCTCGTTTCGAACCTGATAATGGTGGCCTACCTCTTCACGCTCAACAGATTCTTCGGCGTCGTCGGACTTTCCGTCGCCATGCTTCTCGGCTGGGCGGCGCAGGCGGGCATACAGATCCCGAAGGCGCGCTCTTTCGGATTCCGCTACCGCCCGACGCTGAAGATCTTCGACCCGACGCTCATGCACGCCGCGAAGAACGCGCTCCCGATTCTTATCGGAACGTGGACGACGCCGATCTGCACGCTCATCAACTCCCGCTTTGCCTCCGGCATCGAGGAGGGCAGGGGCGTGACCGCCATCGACTACGCGAACAGACTTTACATCATGATCGTCGGCATCTTCTCATTCGTCGCGACGAATCTGCTCTTCCCGTACTTCTCCCGCGCAGAGGCGGAGGGAGACCGTGAGGGCGCGACGCGGATGATCCGCACGTCGGTCAAGGTGCTCGTCTACATCATCGCACCCATCGCCGTCGGCATCATGGCGCTGTCGACTCCGTTCACGGCTCTCGTTTACGAGAGAGGCGAGTTCGTCCGCGCCGACACGCTCCTCACCTCCGAGGCACTTTCCCGCTTCGCCGTCGGCATGATCTTCATGGCGGCCAACGAAGTCATAGTCAAGGCACTTTTCGCCGCTGAAAAGCCGAAGATACCCATGATCTCGTCCCTCATCTCGATGGGCGTGAACGTCGCGGTCGTTACCGTGTTCGGCTCGTCTCTCGGAGTCGGCGGGATCGCGCTCGTCTCGGCACTCGCGACGGCTCTCAATCTTGCGATCAACGTCTTCGTCGCGCACAGACGCGACATCTGCCGCTTCGGGTGGACCGACGTTTTCGATTTTCTCAAATCCCTCGTTTCCGCGGGCGCGATGGTGCCCGTGATACTCGTTATCTCCTCGCACGTCGGTAGCCCGATCTTCAAGATCGTGCTCTGCGTCGCGGCAGCCGCACCGGTATACTTCATCGTCAGCGCCGTGCTCCGCTCGGAGGAATCGAAATTCGTTATTAACGCCGTAAAGTCAAAACTCTTACACAAGGAGAATTGATATGGAAAAAATTAAGATCCTGCACGTCCTTACAGACAGCAACATCGGAGGCGCGGGCACGCTCCTCATCAATTATCTGCATTGTTTCGACCGCGAAAAGTACGATATTTCCGTGTGCCTGCCCGAGGGCGCGGCACTTGCTCCGCTGGTTGAGGCGGAGGGCTACCGCGTGATACCGCTCGAGCACGGAAGAGACAAATCCTTCGAGATGTCGGCGCTTTCCGAGTACAGAAAGCTCTTCAGAAAAGAGAAACCGGACATCGTCCATACGCATTCCGCGTTCTCCGCGAAGCTCGCGGCGTATCTCGCCGGAGTGAAGAGCCGCATCTACACGCGCCACTGCGCGTTTGATAGCCCGAAGAGTCTCACGACCTTCCCCGGCAAGCAGATCAACGGATTTATCAACAACACGCTCGCCACTCAGATCGTCGCGGTCGCGGGCGCGGCAAAGGATAACCTGACCGAAACGGGCGTTTCCGAAAAGAAGATCACCGTCATCATCAACGGCGTGAACGAGGTGAGAAGAACGACTCCCGAGGAGCAGGCGGAGCTGAAAAAATCGCTCGGCATCGCAGAGTCGACCTTCGTCTGCGGCATCCCCGCAAGGCTCGAGCACTACAAGGGCCACGCTTACCTCGTCGAGACGATAAAGGAAGTGACGGACAAATATCCCGACCTCGTCTGCCTCTTCATGGGAGAGGGCTCGGAATCCGATAACCTTAAAAAGAAGGCAGCCGAGCTCGGCGTGTCCGACAAGATAATCTTCACGGGATTCGTGAAGGACATGGCGCCGTACTACAATATTATGGACCTCAACCTCAACTGCTCGTACGGCACGGAGACCTCGTCTCTCGCTCTGTCCGAGGGCATGAGCCTCAAGGTCCCGGCGATAGCGACCACCTTCGGCGGCAACCCGTACATGATCACAGAGGGCGTGAACGGGCTTCTCGTCCCGATGAAGGACTCTCACGCGATGGCGGAGGCGATCCTGAAGCTCGTTTCCGACAGAGAACTGCTCGGAAGGCTCGGCGAGGGTGCGAGAAGCGAGTATGAAAAGAAGTTCACGGCATCCGCGATGACGCGTCAGCTCGAGGCGATCTACGACGCGGAGTACGCAAGAACACACAAAAAGAAATAATGGAAGTCAAAAGATTCACGAAAAACGACAGCGGATTCGTCTGCGCGGCGTGCGGGCGCGAGGTACCGCCTCTCGGCTACACGTCGAGAAACCACTGCCCGTACTGCCTTGCCTCGCTCCATCTCGACGAGAATCCGGGGGACAGAGCGTCGGACTGCGGCGGGATAATGGACGCGGTGAAGGCAGACCCCGATCCGAAGAAAGGCTTTATAATTTATCACAAATGCCGCAAGTGCGGTGAGATAAAGAGATGTAAAGCGGCGCTCGGTCCGAAGGGCGAGACGGATAATATGGAGCTGCTCATCAAGCTTTCCGCAGCGGAGCTTTAACGCTTTACAAAACTTTGATAAAAGTTCAGCCTAAAATAAAAAGGAACGTGCAAATGCGTCTCGACAGATTTTTCACCACCCTCGGCGTTGCCACCCGACGCGAAGTCTCACTTGCCGTCTCCCGCGGCAGAGTGACCGTGAACGGTCGGACCGTGAAGTCCGCTTCCGTCCACGTCGACGAGGAAAACGACGTCATAACCCTCGACGGCAGGGAGATAAAATACAGAAAATTCTTCTACCTGATGCTCAACAAGCCCGCAGGTTACGTCAGCTCCACCGAGGACGCGGGCGACACCGTGATGAAGCTCCTGCCAGCCGAATACGAGCGCGCCGGCGGCTTCCCGTGCGGCAGGCTCGACCGCGATACGGTGGGACTTCTGCTCATAACCAACGACGGCGACACCGCGCACAGACTCCTCTCCCCGCGCCGCCACGTCGCAAAGAAATACCGCTTCGAGTGCTCCGAGCCGCTGACCGATGAGATGATAAAAAAGCTCGAGCACGGCGTCGATCTCGGGGATTTCGTCACCTCTCCCGCGACGCTCGAGATGAGCTCGCCGACGAGCGGCGTCATCGGGATCACGGAGGGAAAATTCCACCAGATCAAGCGGATGCTCGCCGAGGTCGGCAGCGGGATCACCTTCCTCGAAAGAATTAAGTTCGGTCCTCTGACGCTCGACGACAACCTCTCCCGCGGAGAGTTCCGCGAGCTGACGGCAGACGAAATATCGCTGCTGATTTCGTAAAAAAGCCGCCGTCCCGCGACGATTTTTCCGAATAAACCTCTTGACAAAACAGAATAATATGTTATAATATAATCAATAATGATTATCGTTAGCGGAGTACAAATGGAAAGATACAGCAAGAAGCGCGAGGCGATCCTCGACTGTCTGCGTTCAACGGACTCCCACCCCACGGCGGAGTGGATCTACGCTCAGCTTAAAGGGGAATATCCCGATCTCAGCCTCGCGACGGTCTACAGAAACCTCGCACAGCTGAAGTCCTCCGGCATCATCCGTTCCGTCGGCGTCGTCGCCGGTCACGAGCATTTCGATGCCAATGCCGCCTC
>JAKSPW010000136.1 GCA_024404435.1 Clostridia bacterium
CTTCGCTTTTTTCTTAAGTATAGCATAAATCCGGCGCGATTGAAACCCCGCGCCCGTTTTTACTCTACGTCATATATAACCGACGACTTTCGTGTGCATTTCACTTTTTGAAAAAAATTTTTATATTCAATGCTCATAGCTCAATGCTCAATGCTCAATGCTCAATGCTCAATGCTCAATGCTTTTTTTAATAATATCTTGCAAACGGGCGTAAAATATGGTATAATGACCGTATGATCCGTAAGTATGAATAAACGGAGATAACCCGCAGTATAAGGCCATACCAGCCGGGGAGTCAGCGGCACCCTGAACCTGAAATCCGCTATAGCAGGGGTGGTATCCCGGACCGAGGGTCGGACTTGTGTGGTCAGCGGTGCATTTTTCTGTGTTGAGGGATGGGTCCTGCGCGATCGGCGACTGTGAACCATGTCAGGTGGGGAACCAAGCAGCATTAAGCAGTTCAGCCGTTGTGCCGCAGGTGCGCCTGTTCTGAGCAGAAGATGCATCGGCGCATGGAAGTTTCGCTTCGAAGTCCGGGTGTATGGTCTTATACTGCGGGGTATTTTTTCCGAAGGGAAGTGAAGAGCTTGGAGCATCAGGCATTATACAGAAAATACCGTCCGCGCACGTTCGACGACGTGTACGGTCAGGATCATATCACGTCCGTGCTCAAGTATGAGTCGGAAATGGGCAAGCTCTCGCACGCCTATCTTTTCTGCGGCCCGAGAGGGACCGGCAAGACTACCTGCGCCAAGATCCTCGCGAAGGCGGTCAACTGCGACGATCCCGTCCACGGCGATCCCTGCGGAAAATGTTTCAAATGTCAGTCGGTTGACGACGGCTCCGCGACTGACGTAGTTGAAATGGACGCCGCGTCAAACACGGGCGTCGATTACATCCGCGACATCCGCGAAGAGGTGACGTATTCTCCCGCGATGATGAAAAAGAGAGTCTACATCATCGACGAGGTGCATATGCTCTCGATCGGCGCGTTCAACGCGCTTCTCAAAACGCTTGAAGAGCCGCCGGAACACGTTATGTTCATCCTTGCGACAACGGAGCAGCACAAGCTCCCCGCGACGATAGTCTCGCGCTGTCAGAGGTTCGATTTCAGACGGATCACGGTAGAGGACCTCGCGGCAAGACTCAAATATATCGCCGAAAAAGAAGAGATAGGGCTTGAAGCGGATGCCGCGATCCTGCTCGCGAAGCAGGCGCAGGGCGGCATGCGCGACGCGATCAACCTCTTTGAGCTCTGCGCGGGCGGCGGACACGCCGTGACGGCAGAGAGAGTGCGCGACGTGCTCGGCATCAGCGGTATCGAAAATGCTTACAAAACGGCACTTGCCGTTAAAAATAACGACACGGCGGCTCTCTTTGAGGCAGTCGCCAACGTGACCTCATCATCGAAGGACGTAAACGTCTTCTGGGGCGAGCTCATCTCGTTCTGGCGCGATATGCTCGTCGCGAAAAACGTGAAGGACGCGGGAGCGTATCTCGACCTCACGTCATCCGACGAGGAGCTTCTCCGCGACGCTGCGGAAAAGTTCACGGGCGCGGAGCTCGTGTATCAGTCGGGACTTCTCGACGACGCTCTCGTTTCGATGAACAAGATCCCGCAGATGAAGAGAAACATCGCGGAGCTGACGCTCGTCAGAATGTGTTCACCGTCTCTCGACACGACACCTGAGGCGCTTCTCGCGCGCATCGCGTCTCTCGAAGACAGGCTGACGCTTCTCGGCTCGGGCGCGCCCGTGCAGAAGGCAGTGCCGAAGGAAATAAAGAAAAAAGAAGAAAAACCGGCAGAAGAGCCGAAGCCGGAGAAAAAGCCGGCTCCCGCACCCGCAAGCCGGACGGGACTCATGGAAGTGCCCGACAAGAGCGAGCTTCTCGAAAGGATAAACTCGCTGAATCCGATGCTGTGCGGCTTCCTGAAGGACGCGGGATGCTTCGTCTCGGCTGACGGCGACCGGATCGTCGTGCGCGTACAGAACGCGTTTACCGTGACGATGCTCGACAGCGACGACTCGAAACGCTCGATCGCCGACGCCTTCGCGCTCGCGGGGCTCGCTGGAGCGGGTGCAGAGGTCACGGTCGAGGCGTGTGCCGAAAAACGGGAAAACAGTATGCTCGATGAGCTTGATACGGATTTTTAAGAAGGAAGGATCTTTACAATGAAGGCAAGATTACCGAAGGGAATGGGCGGCGGCCCGACAAATATGCAGGGAATGCTGAAGCAGGCTCAGAAGATGCAGGAGGATATGCAGACTCTGCAGGAAGACCTCGACGCAAGAGAATATGACGTCAAGGCGGGCGGCGGTGTCGTTTCTATAAAAATTAACGGCAAGCTCGAAGTATCCGAGATAAAGATCGACCCCGAAGTCGTCGATCCCGACGACGTTGAGACACTTGAAGACATCCTCGTCGCAGGCGTGAACGAGGCGATCAAGCAGGTGAACTCCACCAACAGCGAGGAAATGGGCAAGATCACGGGCAGCCTCAGTATGCCCGGACTGTTCTGATATGGCTGACGTTACAGGACCGCTTGAAAAGCTGACCGATATGTTCCGCAGACTCGACGGAGTCGGCAGAAAGACCGCACAGAGACTCGCGTTCTGCGTCCTTAATTTCACCGACACCGAGGCGGAGGAGTTCGCCGACGCGATACTGTCCGTCAAGCGCGACCTTATGCTGTGCGAGTGCTGTCAGAACATATCGAGCGAGAAGATCTGTCCCGTCTGCTCGTCGGAAACGAGAAACAAATCGCTTATCTGCGTGGTCGAGGACCCGCGTGCCGTCATCGCGATAGAGAACACCGGACATTACACGGGAACGTATCACGTCCTGCACGGCGCGATCTCGCCGATGAAGGGCGTCTCTCCCGACCAGCTCAAGATACGCGAGCTGCTTGCAAGACTGAATTCGAGCGAGGTCTCGGAGGTCATCCTTGCAACGAACCCGACCGTCGAAGGAGAGGCGACGGCAATGTACCTCTCCAAGCTCATCTCTCCCCTCGGCATCAAGGTCTCCCGCATCGCTAACGGTGTGCCGATCGGCGGCGACCTCGAATACGCCGACGAAGTGACGCTTCGCCGCGCGATAGAGGGCAGATACGAAATATAAAAATAAGCCGCCACGCGGCATAACGGAGGAAATACTATGAAACTTGGATTTGTAAGCGCCATCCTCGACACCTATACGTTTGAGGAAATGATGGACACTGCATCGAAAATGGGCTTTCAGTGCGTTGAGGTCGCATGCTGGCCGAACGGCAAGGCAGAGAGAAGATACGCAGGCGTATCTCACATCGACGTCGACAACACGAGCCCCGAGTACGTAAGCTACGTCAAGAATTACGCGGCTGAAAAGGGCGTTGAGATCTCGTCTCTCGCTTTCTACCCGAACCCGATGGACTCGAATCTCGAGAAGAGACAGGCGAACATCGACCACCTTTACAAGGTCATCAACATGTCCGCGCTCCTCGGCGTCAACATGGTAACGACCTTCATCGGCAGAATGCAGGAAAAGACCGTTGAAGAAAACCTCGAAGAAGTCAAGAAAGTATGGCCTCCGATCGTAGAGTACGCACGCGATAAGGGAGTCAAAATTGCCATCGAGAACTGCCCGATGCTTTTCGGCAACGACCAGTGGCCCGGCGGACAGAACATCATGACGACTCCCGCGATCTGGAGAGAAGTATTCAAAATTCTTCCGTACGACAACTTCGGCATCAACTATGACCCGTCCCACTTCGTATGGCAGATGATCGACTACGTGAAGCCGATCTACGAGTTCAAGGACAAGATCTTCCACGTCCACTATAAGGACATCAAGGTATATCCGGATCGCCTCAACGACTACGGCATCATGGCTACTCCTCTGAAGTTCATGTCTCCGAAGCTTCCCGGACTCGGCGACGTCGACTGGGGCAAGTACGTCTCCGCTCTCACAGATATCGGATTCGAGGGTTACACCTGCATCGAGGTTGAGGACAAGGCGTTCGAGGGCTCGAAGGAAAGAGTCGAAGCGTCTCTTATCCTCAGCAAGAGATACATGGAGCAGTTCGTTATCTGAAGCAGAAAGGACGCCACTATGAAATTTCAGATGAATCACGATCTGCATATCCACACTCAGCTGTCGGTATGCAGCGGCGATCCCGAAGCAACTGTTGCGAATATCGTTCACGATACCCACGAGAGGGGATTTGACACGATCTGCTTCACGGATCACTATTGGGACAAGAAGATCCCCGGAGCATCTCCGTTCTACGAGGTGCAGGACTTCGATCACGTCGCGCAGAGTCTGCCTCTGCCGAAGGTCGACGGAATGAGAGTCCTCTTCGGCTGCGAGACCGAGTATTGCGGTAACGGCAAGCTCGCAATGCCCATGGAGCGTTTCGACGACTTCGACTTCGTCATCATCCCGCCGAACCATTATCACATGGGCGACCTTACGATCGGCAAGATGCAGTTCGACAACACGGATGAGGCGGCAAAAATGTTCGCCGACAGATTTTTGGAGCTCTCGCTCCTCGACCTGCCGTGGCGCAAGATCGGTATCGCGCACCTCACCTGCGACCTCGTCGATCCCGCGCACGAGTACCCGGACGTTTACAGAAAGGTCGACCTCGACAAGATGCAGGAAGCGTTCACGAACTTCGCGAAGAACGGC
>JAKSPW010000137.1 GCA_024404435.1 Clostridia bacterium
ATGACAAAAGCGCGGTTGTTTTAATGATGTCTGCCCTGTCGGGCAAATGATGTGGTCTTCGCCAATGATGACGGCTTCGCCTGACGGCACGTGAAAAGGTTTTCCCCCTTGCGCCTCTTAATTCAAATACCCCGCGATCCGGCGGTCGGTGCGGGACGGCTTCGGCAGACGTCCGTCGGCATCCGGGAGCTCGTCGTAGCTGAGGGGAGAGTGCGGCTCGGCCTGATACCAGTACGCGACGGAGGCGACGTCGTCCTCCCGGTCGTTCGCGTGGCCGTGCTCGATGCTGACTCTGATGTTCTTTTCAAACGGGACCGGGTCCGCTATGTGAAAGCGGTACTCGACCACCTTCCCGTTGCAGTTGTGCGCGCGCTCGAAATTGTTGTCCTCGCACCACGCCTCACCCGAGTAGAGGCCCTGCACGTGCTGCATTCCCCACGCGTGCGTGAAGTAATCCTCGCTTCCCGTGCCGTGGAGGTCCGGTGGCCACGTGCCGCCGAAATCGCGCGTCATGTCTTCGCGGTCGATGAAGAACATGTCGTCTCCCTCGCCCCACCATTCGCCCTCGCGGTTGTCGATGCTCATGGAGACACCGAGGAAGTTGCCCTCGCCCTCGGCGTACAGGATGCGGTAGTTGTATCTGTCGGTGAGATTTTTTCCGTTTTTCATCGCGGCGAACTCCGGCGAGCCGTCGTCGGTCAGCGCCGTCGGGTCTTCGCGCCGCCAGCTTGCGTGGAGGGTGTAGACCTTGCCGTCGGACGGCTCCTTTTCGCGCCAGTCGACGTAGTAGTAAACGTTGAGCGGAATGTCGCTGTCGTTTTCAAGCTCGATCTTCGCGCTCTTCGAGAACGGCATCGGGATCCAGCTGTTCAGCGCGGCGCCCTCACCGAGACGCCTGTTGTCGTTCGACGAGGTCGAAAAAGCGGCGTTCGAGTGCGTGTAGCCGCGGCTGTGGCCGAGTCCGAAGAAGTCGCCCACGGGCGAGACGACGGAAGGAGTCTCCTCGCCGTCCCAATACATTCTGATCACGGCACGGCGCAGGACGAAAACGTCGTCCGAGCAAACCGCCATCCAGATGTGGCGTACCTCGCCGCAGGCTTCCGCCTCGAAAAGCACCCTCTTAGCATGCGGCGCGACGGGGGAGGAATCGGCGTTCCCGCCGGTCACGTCGTAGCTGCTCGAGCGGCGCGCCTTCAGATTTATTTTCTTTGTCAGATCTTCAAAACCGAACATGATAACGTCTCCTCGTTTTTATTTCGGTTTTATTCTATCACGCCGCCGCCGCGGTGTCAATGGGTTTTGAGCACTCCGCATTGAGTTTTGAGCATTGAGCCTTAAGTCTTAAGCCTTAAGGCTTAAGCTTTTAATATGTACATTTCCGCGATGCGGAAATGATCATATTAATAATGGAGCGAAGCGAGAATTCATGAGCTTTTGCGTCAGCAAAAGATCAATTCATGATTTTCGCGAACGCGAAAAATCAATTCATGCGGCGAAGCCGCAATTCATGCCGTCTGCCGCAGGCAGACATATCGCATTTTGCGAAGCAAAATATATCGCATTTGCAGTGGGCAAATATATCGCTTCCGGCGGAGTCCGAAATATCGCTCGCGGCGCAAGCCGCGACAGCACGCGCGTGAGGATGATATCCTCCCCTACGGACTCAAAGTTCAACCCTCACCTTCCTCGTCACGCCGTTTCGCGTGAGAGCGAACTCCGACGGTACGCCGTCGGCGCCGAGCCGCACCTTCACGTCAAAATCCCCGTCGCGGTACGAATATTCGCTGACTCCGTCAATGAGCTCCGCCGTCACGTCCGCGTCCGTCAGATCCTTCTCCGTCACCGACAGCATCTCCGTCACCCACGCCGCCGCCTCGGGGCTCAGCGCCGCCGACGCGCCGTACGCCGCGATCCTGCAGCCCGACACGTCGGAAACGACGCTCACTCCCGCAAGCTCCGCGGGGGCGGTGACCGTCGCCGTCGAGCACTCTCCGTTCCGCGATACCGCGACCGTCACGCTCCGCCTGCCGTCCGTGACCGTGAGGGAATACGACTCCGCCGCGGCAAGGCTCCCGTCGGGACTTGCGGGGCGCGGTGCCGCGCCGCGCTGACCGCACGAGACGAGCAACGCGCACAAAAGAGCGAAAACGGCCGATAAAACAAACTTTTTCATAAAGCATCCTTCCGAATCCCGCCGCGCGAAAATTTTCTATTGAACAGCGGCGGAAAAAGTGATATACTATTATTATGTAAATATGCAGAACATTATCCGGAGCGAATATGGAAAAAATATATAATTCTCTGCGCACGTGGGCCGAGGTCGACCTCGACGTGCTGAAAAACAATCACCGCGCGGTCTGCTCGACTCTCCCCGAGGGAGTAAAATGCGCCGTCGTCATCAAGGCCGACGCTTACGGTCACGGCGCGCGCCGCGTCGCGCATCTTCTGCAGGGCACCGCCGATTATTTCGCCGTCGCGATGACGGACGAGGCACTCGAGCTGAGGCACGACGGCATCGACACGCCGATCCTCGTGCTTGCGCACTCTCCCGCCGACAACGTGAGAGACCTCGCGGAGCATAACATCGAAACGACCGTCTCGAGTATCGACGAGGCCGCCGACATAGCAGCCCGCGCCGCGAGAGAGAAACTCACGGTCGGCGTACATATCGCGCTCGACACGGGCATGTCCCGCATCGGCTTCGCCTGCACGGACAAATCCGTCGCGGAGATCGAGGCGATCTCCGACATGGTCGGCATCGAGATCAAGGGCATTTTCAGCCACTTCGCAGCCGCCGACAGCGAGGATCTCACTTTTACGCGCGAACAGACTGAAAAATTCACGAAAATGGTCGCCGCTCTCGAAAAAAGAGGAGTGAAATTACCCCTCCGCCACGTCTGCAACAGCGCGGCGGCGGTCGGAGACGGCCCGAAATTCGATATGGTCCGCGAGGGCATCCTGCTATACGGGCTCGCGCCGGCGGGAGAGACCGATCTCTCGAAGGTGCCGTCCATCGCGCCCGCCATGGCTCTCCGCACGCACGTTTCGTGCCTGAGACGGCTCGCGGCGGGAGTCCCGGTCAGCTACGGCTGTACCTTCGTCACCGAAAGAGAGAGCGTGATCGCCACGATCCAGGCCGGCTACGCCGACGGCGTGCCGCGCGCTCTGTCGAACAAGGGCTACGTTCTCATCAGAGGCAAAAAAGCTCCCATCGCGGGCAGAGTCTGCATGGACCAGATGATGGTCGACGTGACCGACATTCCGGAGGCGGAGCCGGGCGCCGTCGCCACGATCTTCGGCGCGGACGGAGACGAGGTCATCACCGCGGACGGGATCGCGTCCCTCACGGGAACGATCGGATACGAGATAATCTGCGGCATCAACAAGAGAGTCCCGCGCGTTTACAAGTCAGAGGGAAGCGCTCCCGAGGTCTCGCGCGTGCTCACGATCGGCTGACATGGCTGAAAAAGGAAAGAAGCTTCTCGTCGCGATGAGCGGCGGCGTCGACAGCTCGGCGGCGCTCCGGCTCCTGAAGGACGACGGATTTGACTGCACCGGAGTGACGTTCGTGACGGACTCGTCGGAGGAATCCGAAAAGGCCTGCCGCGACGCGGCAGCCGTCGCCGAAGGCCTCGGTGTCCCGCACACGGTGCTCGACGTCTCGCGCGAGTTTGACGAAAAAGTAAAAGAGTATTTCGTGCGCACATACGAGGAGGGCGGCACGCCCAACCCGTGCGTCGTGTGCAACAGGGAGATAAAGTTCGGTCTGCTCGGACGCTGCGCCGCGGAGCACGGCTTCGACGGCATCGCGACGGGTCACTACGCGCGCCTCGTGAAAGAGAACGGCAGAGTCGAGCTGCACCGTGCGCTCGACGCGAAAAAAGATCAGAGCTACATGCTCGCCGGAGTGCCGGAAAGCGCGCTTGAAAAGGCGATCTTCCCGCTCGGCGGGTACACGAAGGAAGAAATACGCCGTATCGCGGCGGACGCGGGCATCGTGACTGCCGAAAAGAAGGACAGTCAGGACATCTGCTTCGTGCCGGACGGCGATTACGCGGGATTTATCGAAAGATTCCGCGGGAAAAAGATCGAAAAAGGCGTTTACGTCGACACGGACGGCAGGGTGCTCGGCGAAAATCTCGGTCAGGCGCACTACACGGTCGGGCAGAGAAAAGGGCTCGGCATCGCGCTCGGACGGCATATGTTCGTGCTGTCGAAGGACGCGGAGACGAACACCGTCGTGCTCGGTGACGAGGACGGGCTTTTCAGGCGGACTCTCACGGCGAAAGACCTGAATCTCATCGGCGTTTCCGAAGAGGAGCTCGACGGAGCGACGCTCGACGTGAAGATCAGATACGCGCACCGCGGCGCGCCGGCAAAGGTGGAACTTGCGGAAGG
Source organism: Clostridia bacterium (assembly GCA_024404435.1). Classification (GTDB taxonomy): domain Bacteria; phylum Bacillota; class Clostridia; order Oscillospirales; family CAG-272; genus RUG11130. Next base: position 4,399 of record JAKSPW010000137.1, read on the forward strand.
CGGCAGAGTGAAGGTCACGTTCGAGGAGCCGCAGAGAGCGCCGTCACGCGGTCAGCTCGCGGTGTTTTACAGAGGCACGAGAGTCCTCGGCAGCGCGGTAATAGAATGAAAAACCACCCGAAAGGGTGGTTTTTTGAGATAAGAGAGAAGAGAGAAAAGAGAAGAGAAAAGTGTTTTTTAATCAGCCTTCCCCGGCGGGGAATGGGGGCATAGGCGGCAAGCCGCCGGTAGATAGAGGCGGGGCTGC
>JAKSPW010000138.1 GCA_024404435.1 Clostridia bacterium
ATAGACGCTTCTGTCGCACACCTCTTCCATGATATCCGCCGTGACCCTCAGCTGTTCCTCGTTCTCTACCGGGCCTCCGTAGCTTCCCGCTCTGAAATGATATCTGTCGACCTTTACGTTGATGTCGGGATGCCCCTCGTAATGTCTGTTCACGTCTTTGAAGTCGAGGTCACGCATGGCAAAATCGCTCTTTATTTTAAGGTCGTTCAGATACACGTCGACACCCGTCGGGTCGAGTTCGAATTCATCTATCGCACAGCCGCGGTACATGATTCCCTGCTTTATGCGCCTGCCCTGAATGTTCCAGAGACCGCCGAAATCACGGACGTTGGGAGTGTTTTTGCAAAGCCTTATCATGCGCGGGTATTCGTCGGCGACCGTAAAGAAGGTCGTTTCGCTCCGTTCTCCCGCATATTCGGCGTACCACTCGTATCTTTTGCCGATCTCGAGATTGTAAACGAAGGTCGAGCTTTCGGACGTTTCAACCGTTCTTTCGCCGCCGTCCCACATGATGTGGAAGGTCTTGACGGCGTAGTCGTCAAAGTCTCCGGCAACGCAGAAGCAGACGGGCGAGGGATACGTAAGCGAGTAGTCTCTCTCCCATTTCGTCCACGCCTTGAGGTCGTGCGTTCCCATTATTCTGTCCTGCTCGTGAGCATCGAGAAGCTGTTTTGTCCCGAAGCCGAGCACCGATACTACGGCTCCGTCTACCGGAAGAAGATTCTTTATCATTTTTTGTCTCCGTATTCTTTGAAAAGATATTCAAGTGCCATGACGTAGCCGTCGAAGCCGTATCCGGCATAAGTTTTTTCGCACGCCATTCCGGCGTAGGATATCTGTCTGAACGCTTCCCTTTCCGACACGTTCGAGATGTGCACCTCGACCGCGGGCATCGAGACCGCCTTAAGCGCGTCGAGGATCGCCACGCTCGTGTGTGTGTAGGCGGCGGGATTTATGACAATCGCGTCCGCGTCTCCGTAGGCAGACTGTATCTTGTCGACGAGAGCTCCCTCGTGATTCGACTGAAACACCTCGATCTCAACGCCGAGTCCGAGTGCCGCGTCGGTTATCATCCTCACGAGGTCTTCGTAGGTGTCGTGACCGTAAACGTCCGGCTCACGGATCCCGAGCATATTGAGGTTCGGTCCGTTGATAACAAGTATCTTCATATCATTTCTCCTTATTGTTGAGAGCGGACTGGTACTCGCGGCTCAGTCTGAACATGGTCATATACAGTTCTCTGACGTACTGTCTGAAGCACTCGTCTGCCATGTCGCAGACGGAGTCGAGCTTTTCCGCCTCGCGCTTCGCGTCGAGGACCGGAAGGCCGTTTTCTTTTTTATATTCCGCGATTTTCCCCGCGACTTTCATTCTGCCTTCGACGAGAGATACGATTTTTTCGTCGATTTCGTCGATCTGAAGTCTGAGTTCTTCAAGTTTCATATTATTATGCCGTCCTCCATCATCGCGTCAAGCACGGCAAGAGCTGCCGCCGCCTCCACGCACGGTACCGCGCGCAGTACGACGCAGGGATCGTGCCTGCCCGCAACCGTGATCTTCGTTTCGGTCATGTCGGAAAGTCTCACTGTGTCCTGCTCTTTTCCGATGGACGGCGTCGGCTTGAAAGCGGTGCGGAATACGATCGGCATTCCGGTCGTGATACCGCCGAGGATCCCGCCGTGATCGTTCTTTTTCGTTTCCACTCTGCCGTTTCTGATGCAGAACGGGTCGTTATGCTCCGAGCCTCTCATCCCCGCTGCGGCAAAGCCCGCGCCGAATTCGATCCCGCGCACCGCGGGGATGCCGAAAACGGCTTTTGCGATGCGGTTTTCCATGCCGTCGAACATCGGGCCACCCACTCCCGCGGGCAATCCGGTAACGGTACATTCGACGATCCCGCCGACGGAGTCGCCGTCCGCCTTTGCGTCATCGATAACCCCGGCAAATCTCTCTTTGTCCGTTTCGCCGCCGATCTCGACTGCCTCGGCAGAGACAGCGATTCCGCTTTTTGACAGAAGCCCGATCGCGAGTGCGCCGGCGACGCAGAGAGGTGCCGTAAGCCTGCCGGAAAAGTGTCCGCCTCCGGCAAAATCGGCGTGCTCACCGTATTTTGCATAAGCCGAATAATCCGCGTGCGACGGGCGCGGAGTGTTGCAGATCCCGTCGTAATCGGAGCTTCTCACGTTAGTGTTTTTTATGATCGGCGTGATAGGAGAACCCGTCGTGACGCCGGCCCTGATACCCGAGGCGAACTCGGGCACGTCTGCCTCGCGTCGGCTCGTGGACTGGGCGTTTCTTCCGGGAGCGCGTCTCTCCATAAACGCCGAGAGCGCGTCATAATCGACGTGATACCCCGCGGGGAATCCGTCAAGCGTCATGCCGATGGCCTCGGTATGAGAGCCGCCGAAGATCGATATTTTCAGTTTATTTCCGTAAATACTGCTCATTTGGCAACACCTCCGAGCAAATTGTAGTCATTCCAGAAAGTCGGGTAAGATTTTGAGACGCATTCGGCGCCGCGTACCGTGACCTCATCGGCAGCTCCGAGTGCCGCAACGGCGGCGCTCATCGCGATGCGGTGATCTCCGTGTGAGTCGACGGTCCCGCCGCAAAGCTTTCCTCCGACAACCGTCAGCCCGTCGTCTTTTTCCGTCACTTCCGTGCCGAGCGCACGGAGCATTTCCGCGACCGTCGCGATCCTGTCGGACTCCTTGAGCCTGAGTCTTGCCGCGCCCGTGATCTCGGTCACGCCGTCGGCACACGCGGCAAGCGCCGCCACCGTCGGAACGAGATCGGGAACGTCCGAGGCGTCAAGCTTCGTTCCGTGCAGTTTTCCGCGCGACACGGTAACGAAGTCTTCACCGACCGTCACGTTCGCACCCATTCCGCGAACGATATCAACGATCCTGCGGTCTCCCTGAGAAGAGCTCATATCGAGCCCCGAGACCGTGATCTCGTCCGTCAGAGCACCTGCGCAGATATAGAACGCCGCTCCCGAAAAGTCGCCGCCCACGGTCACTTTTCCGGGGGAAGAGTATTTCCCTTCAACTGTGTATCCGCCGGTTTCCTCACGGACTTCAACACCGAAGGCTCTCATCGCGTCAACCGTCATTTTAACGTAGTCCGCCGATTCGAGTCTGCCTTCAAGCGTGACTTTTCCGCCGCCCGAAAGCGGGAGAGAAAACAGAAGTCCGCTTATGAACTGCGAGGATACGTCAGCCCTGATCTTATATTCCCCGCCCTTCGTCTTTCCCGAAACGGTAAGGATATTTCCGTTTTTTCCGAGGCTCGCGCCGTGGCGGCAAAGCTCCGCGTCAAGCGGGAACAGAGGTCTCTCCGGAAGTCTGCCCTCCATGACGAAGCTTGCTCCTCCGCCGAGGGCTGCGGCAACGGGAAGCAGAAAGCGAAGCGTCGATCCGCTTTCCCTGACGCGGAGGACCGCGTCTTTTTTCACGTCCCGTATGGGAGTCACGAGGAAGCCGTATTCAGTCCTCGTGACACCCGCGCCCAGAGACGAGAGACAGTCGGCAGTCGCCGAAATATCGTCGGAAAGCACGTTCAGTTTTATCTCCGTCGGGGACTCCGACAGGGCTGCCGCGATCAGCAGCCTGTGCGCCTCCGATTTCGACGACGGAGCCGTGATCCTCCCGCCCGTCGGGATTTTCTTTATCGTAATGTCCATTATTATATTCCGTGTGAAACGAATTTTTCAAGTCTTGAAAGCGGGATGCCCGTGACCGTCACGTCTCCCGGTGCGCGTACGGTCACAAAATCCATGACCTCTCCGCGCCGCTTCTTGTCGGAGATCATCGCGCCGTATAGTTCACTCGCCGTATACTCCGTTTTGTCCTCAAGTCCGAAAGCACGCACGGCGTTTTCCACTGTCTGAACCGTTCCTTCCGTGCAGAACCCCGCAAAGGCGGATGCTCTCGCGGCGACGGCACATCCGACGGCGACCGCCGCTCCGTGAGAAACCTTATATTCGCTAAGCTTTTCGATCGCGTGAGCCGTCGTGTGTCCGAGATTGAGGAGAGCGCGTCTGCCGTGGTCGAATTCGTCCTCGGCGACTACCTCCGCTTTATATTTTACGCATTCGGGAATAACGTATTCACGGTCGAACGACGCACCTTTTTCGATAAGGTGCGCGAGCAGTCTGCCGCCGGTGAGGATGCCGTACTTCAGCACCTCTCCGCATCCGTCGAGATAGTATTCGGCAGGCAGCGTATCGAGCGTTTTCGTGTCGCAGATCACAAGGGACGGCTGATGGAATGCACCCGCAAGATTTTTCCCCTGAGGCAGATCGACTGCGCATTTTCCGCCGACGGACGAGTCCACGGCAGAGAGAAGCGTCGTCGGGATCTGAACGTACTTCATGCCTCTCATGTAGGTCGCGGCTGCAAATCCGGCGACGTCTCCGACGACGCCTCCGCCGAGAGCCGCCACGGTATCGTCACGACCGAATCCGTTGTCGGCGA
>JAKSPW010000139.1 GCA_024404435.1 Clostridia bacterium
CGGGGACGCCATCCCCTACAGATAAGAAATGTATTCACCCGACAAATCCCGGTTTACCGAGCAGACATACCTTTTTGCGTTTTTATGACGTTACGTTTGCCCTGACGGGCAAACATCATTATAATTTCAGACTTGCTTTTAGGCAGTGCAGGACAACTATCGGATAAAGAAACCTGCCGGGAAGAAAAAGAAAATTTCTTTTTCTTCCCGGCAGGTGCTTTTTTTGCCTTATTCGAGATTCAGTTTCTTATTCAACGTTTCGTACGTGATGACGTAGAAGACCGCGCAGAGGATGGCTTCAAAAGTGTTCAACAGCCACAGGAAAACGTGGATCTGTCCCGGGAGACTGCGCTCAAGGTCGATGCCTCCGAGCAGCGAAATATCGAGAGACGTTCCGACTGATGTCAGCACAACGGTCAATATCTCGATCGCAACGAGGGAGATGAAATACCAAAGAACTGCCATGCCGATCTTACTCTTCGAGCTCTTCTGTCCGAGTGCCATCGCCGCGTACGGCTGAAGGATCTTCTGGAGAGTCGACAGAATGAGGAGCAGACCGAACTCAACGCCGAACAGGACGAAGTGGGTAAGTCCGACTCTGTTCTTAAGCACAATGAAGACTTCAAAAAGCTCTGAGAGATCCTCTTTCACGTCGAACACGCCGTTCAGCACTATATACAATGACGCAAGCGTGACGAGTGCGGAAAGCGCGATGCAGATCAGCCCGCAGATCATCTTGCACACGATGTGAGTCGAGGTCTTAACCGGGAGCGTGAAGGAAAGATATCCTTCGTTTGAGAGTAAGTGTTTATAGAATCTGACGATCACGAGTGCCGCCGCTATAATAACAACGGCGATTATCGCGATCACGTATGTTGTGACGAGCAGTCCGCGCAGGAATTTGATGGCAAATTCGTCTGAATCGAATGCACCGAGCTCTATGGATATTCTGAGAATGCCCGAAAGAATGAGGCAGATCGCGCTGACGGGCAGCATCACGCGCCCAAGCGCGAATGCTTCGTGACGATATAGTTTTCTTACCATCTGTATACCTCCCTGAATAGAGCGTCGACGCTCTTCCCTTCCGCCTCACGGATCTCCTCGGCGCTTCTGAACATTTCGATCCTGCCGTCCTTGATGAAGATGACGTCGTTCAGCACGGGCTCGACGTCCGCGATGAGGTGAGTCGAGATGATGACCGTGGAGTTTTCCGCATAATTCGATATGATCGTATTGAGGATGTAATCCCTCGTTGCCGGGTCGACGCCGGCGATCGGCTCGTCGAGCAGATAAAGCTTCGCTTCGCGGCTCATCGTGAGGATGAGCGCGACCTTCTCTCTGTTGCCCTTCGAGAGCGTCTTGATCTTCTGATTCTGCTCTATCCCGAGGTTTGAAAGCATTTTCTCGGCTCTTTCGCGTCTGAAATCGGCGAAGAAGTCGCAGAAATAGTCGAGTGCCTGCTTCACGGTCATCCACGAAGCGAGAAAGTCCTTGTCGGGCAGGTAGGAAACGATCTTTTTCGTCTCCACTCCGGGCGCCATGCCGTCGATGAGTATCTCGCCCGAGGTCGGGGACAAAAGTCCGTTCACAAGCTTGATAAGCGTCGTTTTTCCGCTTCCGTTCGGGCCGAGAAGCCCGACGATGCGGCCTTTTTCAATACCGAGGGAGACCGTGTCAAGCGCGGGCTTCGAGCCCGAGTAGACCTTTGTCAGTCCCTTCGTTTCAAGAATATATTCGTTCATTGTTTTTCCTTTCGTACGATAAATAAGTCATTGTTTTGTCAGTTCTCTCTGCAGGACGGCGATTATATCCTCGTCAGAGAGTCCCATCGAGCGCATCGAAGCTACGAAGCGGCGGCACGCGTCGTTCGCGATATCGTCCGTGAGGCGCGTTGCGAGCCCCGCTTCTCCCGACAGGTACCGCCCGTCACCCCTCTTCGTTTCGAGTATCCCCTCTGCTTCAAGCTCCGCAAGCGCTCTCTGCACCGTGTTCGGGTTCACTCCGATCTCAACGGCAAGATCTCTTACCGACGGGAACTTCTCTCCCTTGCCGTACTTTCCCGATGCGACGTCGGATTTGATCCTGTCGCAGATCTGCCTGAAGATCGGCTTCGAGCTGTCAAATTTCCAGTCGCTCAAAAATTCATCTCCTCTCTGTACTATCTTGCTAATACAATAATACACTAATACACTTCGTTTGTCAATACCTTTTTTCAATTTTTTAGTGAACATTTTTCGCCAAAATGATATACTTATACAAGAACAAATGAAAAGAGCGGAAAAATGTCTGAAAAATCACTTATCAAAAGAGCAATAACGTCGGACGGCAGTGCGCGCATCGTGTTCTGCGATTCGACCGAAATAGTAAAAGAAGCAAGCCGCCGCCACGGTCTCTCGAAGACGATGACGGCAGTCCTCGGGAGAGCACTCACGGGTGCCGCCCTCATGGGCTCACTCTTAAAGAACAAGACCGACTCGCTGACGCTCCGCATCGACGGAGACGGCCCCGCCGGAATGATAGTATGCGTGTCCGACTACAAGGGCAACGTCAGAGGATATGCCGAAAACCCGTCGGTCGAGCTCCCGCCGAACGCTGTCGGAAAGCTCGACGTGGGCGGTGCCGTCGGTCGCGGCTCGATCTACGTAATCCGCGATCTCGGAATGAACGAGCCGTACGTCGGTGCGTCACCGATAGTCAGCGGTGAGATCGCCGAGGACCTGACGGAATACTTCAACTCGAGCGAGCAGACGCCGACGGCGTGCGCTCTCGGAGTCAGAGTCGGACGCGACAACGTGTGCTTTGCAGCGGGAGGATACCTTCTGCAGCTCATGCCGGGTGCCGAAGACGAAACCGCCGCACGGCTCGAAGAAAACATTATGAAGATGAAGCCGATCTCCGAGCTGATCGCGGGAGGTGCCGACGGGGATGCAATAATCGCCGAGGTGTTCTCGGGGATCGAATACGAGATGTTCGACGAGTTCGACGCCGAATACCTCTGCCCGTGCTGCAGAGAAAAGTATCTTTCCGCGCTCGCGGGACTGTCGGCGCAGGATCTCGACGAGGTGCTCGCCTCGACCGAGCCGATCGAAACGAAGTGCCGCTTCTGCGGTGAGACTTACTCATTCACTCCCGATGAGGTCATCGAAGAAATAAAAAAGAAGAAAAGCAAATAAAAAAACCGAAAACTTTCCGGGGTGAAGCCACGGACGGATAAGGAAGTATTAGATGTCGCTGAAAACGTATATCTTTCAGGAATGTTGAGAGGAGTAGTACTTTATGCGATTTTTCGGTTTGTTTAAGAAAAAGAAGGTTGAACTCACAGAAGCGCAGCTTAAATTGAATAAAATATGGGAACTGTGGACCGAGGAAAAAGCAGAAAGCCCATACGCGGAGCTTATGACCTATCAAAGCGAAGTCAATAACGGAGGTCATTCGCAGTATTTCTGTAATGTTGAAAATGTGGGTGATTTGCAGAAAGAAATGGCCGAATTGGGACGTGTATTGCCTTTTGACTTAAATGAGAATCTGCAAAAAGCATATCAAGCACACTTAATATTGGAAAAAACCGAAGATGAAAAAGCAGAAGAAATCATGGAAAGATGTGATGATGCTTTTTATGAAAATGAGCAAATAATAAATCAACTTTTAGAGAAATATGCAGAAAAAACAGAATTATAAATCTTGGTTTATTTAACTATAAAAACCACCTGCCAAAAAGAGGAATCCTCTCTTTTGCTGGCGTGTGATAAGGATGTTTTTTCGGATATGGATTTTGTACGGCAAAATCCGATGCTCGTTAAAAACGGTGACAAACGTAGCGTTAAGGAAATGAGGTACAAGCATGTTCCTATCTTTTAAATCACAAGAGGAAAGAAGAAAATATGGAGGTTCTTGTTTCGTTGAATTGCAGTATTGCAGATTACCTTCCAAAACACCGCTGAAAAATATAGTCGCTGTCAGTAGCATAGAAAACTGGAAAAATGATTCACTGTATGTAAATGATGAAAACGGCTTCTATGAAGCATATAGTCCTTTTTTCACCGAAGGAGTTTATAATAATTTGCAAAGCGGTGTCGTTGATGTTTACGGTATCAACTATTATGATCCCGCCTTGACTGAGAGAATTGTTCAGCATTTACTGTCGGAAAAGCCAGAAGATTATTCGCGCCTGGTTGCATGGCTGGAAAAAGCAAAATTTTATAACGGCTTTTATATTTTGGGAATATAAAAGTGTTGACTGATCAATTATCACAGTATCAATCAAAAAACTAACCCGCCGAAAAGAAATCTCTTTTCGGCGGGTTTTCTTATGTCAAAAAACATCCCTATGCGGCTGCACCATTAAGCAGGTGGTTTTTTGTCTTACACCATATCAAGCAGGGAAAAAACATATATTTTCTCGCTCAAAG
>JAKSPW010000014.1 GCA_024404435.1 Clostridia bacterium
CGCCGAATAATCTATCGGCTTTGTGAGACAAAGCTCCGCGCCGGCTCTGTTCGCCTCGACGAATACGGTCTGGCTCGGGACCTGCGTCGTGAGGATGAAAGCGGGCGAGCGGCTGCCGAGGTATTCGCCCGAACGGCGGATCAGCGAGATGCCGTCGATGCCGGGAAGCCACGCGTCGCAGATCACGACGTCGAAGTCGTCCCGCTTGATCGACTGAAAGGCTGCGTCTCCGTTTTCCGCCTCGCTCACCGTGCCTGCGGCTCTGCTTTCCAGAAGCTCTTTCACTTTTTTCCTGAGTTCTCCGTTTTCGTCCGCGATAAGTATTCTGATTTCTCGATTCATTTTGTTTCTCCGATCTTTTTGTTAAACTTTGTTTTTACCGTAATGATATTCTACCATAAATTGGTAATAATTACAATAAGTACTCAAAATAATAATTACCAAAAATTTCCTGCTTGATTTGGTAAAAACTGACAAGAGAACGGAGAAAAAAGTCGAAAAAACACGCGGAGCTCAATACTCCGCGTGAGATGTCAGATAACTTCCTTCTTTCGGTATGTTGATGACTCCGTACGTCGGCGGCCATCCCTTGCCGATCGAGCCGGGATTGAAAACGCGCACCTTCTTCTCGCCGCCTCCGAAGGGAAGCGTGACGGTGATGAGTCTGTCGTCCGTCGCGTGGGTGTGACCGTAGAGCAAAATGTCGACGTTTTCCTCCGCCGCGACGAGGGCGGCAGCCTCGACGTCGTCCTTCACGCCGCAGGTGTGGTCGGGGATGCCCATGGTCCGCAGGCCAATAAGCTCGCTTCTCCGGCGGCTTCTCGCATACGTGTCGCAGTTTCCCGTTGCCGTTACGAATGGGAGCTCGGGATAAACGCCGCTGACGTAGTCTGCGTCGCGTTCAAGGTCGCCGAGATGGATGACGAGGTCGACGGCGGGAAGATGATCGGCAATTGCCGAAATCATTCTTTCCGTGTTGCCGTGAGAGTCCGAAAAAACGAGGATCTTCATATTTTTCCTTTCATGTGACGGGTGGATTCCCCCTTGCATATAATGTAAAAAAGGGGGTGCTATGTTTACGGATAAAAAAACGCTTGATATGCTTCTCACGCTGCCCGACGATATGCTCTGCCGGATGCTGAAGATGCTGACCTCGGGAAACGGCCCGAAGCTCGGCACGGGTGAGCCGGACCGTGAGACCGTTGCCGGCCTCCGCGCAGTGCTCTCGCAGGTGACGGAGCGCGATCTTGAACGGGCAGAGGAGCTTTTGAAGGTTTATAAAAAAGCCGGAAAGGAGGGCGGACATGGAGCTTGAAGATATGATGAAAAACCTCATGAACGACCCCGATTTTATGGGCCTTGTCAGAAGAATGAAGTCGGACGCGGGAGAGACCGTGGAAAAAGAAGAAGAGAGGCCCGAAGCGGTGAGCGTATCTACCTCGTCCGGGACCGAAAACCGAAACAGACTGCTGCTTGCGCTGAAGCCGTATATGAGCGAGAACCGACGCGGGATGATCGACGCCGTGACCTCTCTTTCAAAGATCACGGGACTGCTCGATTTCCTGCCGAAAAAAGGCACGGGAGGCGAGTGAGATGTACAGCAGAAACAAAAGCGGTGAGGCGTACGCGGAGGACGCGTACGATCTCTTTGATTACGGACTTCCGCCGAAGTACGACGGAAGCCGATTCCGCCGCCCCCGCGGGGATGTCGTGGAAAGTGAGATCTCTGCCGAAACGGGTACGGACGGTATCGTTCAGCGGCTCGGCGAAAAGCTCGGTGAAGAGGAGCTTCTCATCATCGCTCTGATGCTCGCCGTGTCGTCCGGCGGCGCGGAATGTGAAGCACGGCGCGACGACGTACTGCTGCTCCTCGCATTTCTGCTCATCTGCAGATAGAGACGATCGCGTCCGCCTCGTCGAGAAGACGAAGCGAGAGCTTTACGACGTCCTTAAACTTGAATTCGAGCGTCGGCTCGTCCTCGGGGATCACGCATATGCCGAGCCCGAGCCTGCCGTCAGACGTCGCCTCGCAGTTCAGCCTTATTCCCGCTCCGAGAGCGGCATGCTCCGCTGCGGAGAGAAGGCCGGCGCTGCCGGGGATCAGCGAGGCGAGGCACATCACGTCGGAAACGGTGCCGATAAAGCCCGTGCCGATGCCGCATTTCGTGCCGAACGTGATCTCGAAGCAGTCGGAAAAGCACGAGAAACGCACGTCGATCCCGTCACGGGAGGATGAAGCGAGAACTTCGACGAGGCATGACGAGATGAATGCAAGAGCTCCGAGGCTGACGCTTCCCGATTTTCCGTGAGTCTTCGGGATTTTTCCGTGCGACAGAGGAAAGCCCTTTTTCGTCATTTTTACGCAGAGCGCATCGATAAATGCGGGAACGTCTTCCGCGGTTATCTCTTCTTCATTTCCGGGCAGGGCAGGTGCCGGGTCGTTTTCGGGATATCTGATTTTTCCGACGGTTTCGTCGGACACGAGCTCCGACGTGCTTCCGAAAAGCAGAAGACGCACTTCTCCCGCTTTCCCGACGGCGCAAGCCGCGCGGAAGCGCGAGAGACGAAGCCCGAAGCTTTGTCCCGATCCGCCCGACGCACAGGCATCGGAGAGCCGTGCCGCGTCGGCGGGGCTCATGCTTTTCATGAGCTCACGTCTGTCGAGAAGCTTGCCAAGGATTTTTCTTGCCTCGTCCGACGCATCGAGCACGGTGCCGTCGGAGGAGAGCACGAGATACGGTAAATCGTTCATAGAGTCCTTTCAAAAAGCGTGAAGAACGTGACTTTGTCACGGCTTCACGCTGATTTTAATAGGTTTCCTCGGTATATTCTTCGTCGTATACTGCGGTGTAATCGTCAGCTCTCATGGCGTTGTCATTGACGGGCTCCTCCCACGTTTCGGGAGATGTGCTGTCCGTCCCGCGCTCGGGATCGAACGACGGGTCTTCGACGAAAACGGTGAACTGTACGCTCGGAACGGAAAGAGTCCTGAGCGCGGCGAAGACAGCTTCCGCCATTTCGGGATCGGTGTCTCTTATTATGCCGCGCAGGTTGTAGACGCTGAAGTTTCCTTTGAGAGAGTAGCAGTTATCGTAAACGAGCGAAAACGCGGTTTCGGGATCGTCTGCGTTCGACGAGATGCCGATGGCGAGAAAATCCGCGTATTCCGAGAGAGTTTTGATCTTGCTTGCGGTCTGCGGGATGAGGTAGACGGAGGCGGGAAGTGTCACGCCGATGTCCAAGTCTCCCGAGCTTTCGCGCAGACGTGCGAGATAGGATATGATGCGTCTCAGCTCGTCGTGCGTGAGCTCCTCGGTCTCGTTTGCGAGTCCGTCTATGATGACCTCGTCAAAGCCGAGAGAGACGAGCTCTCCGAGAATGACCTTGTCCTTCGAGAGGGCGATGACGGAAGCGTCTCCGTCGCCGAGCACGGCTCTGTCGGTCGTGTAGATCGCGCTGAGCCTGAGTCCCTTCGCGTCAGCCATCTGAACGACGGCTTTGATATTAGCAAAGACGTTGTTTTCCGTCACTTCGGGTTCACCGTTCTCCTCATCGGTCCCGACGGTGTCGGGAGCAGACGGAGCATCCGTCCTGATGCCGATGAAATCCATAAGCGCGGGGGAAGAATAAACGAGAGAGCCGTTTTCCGTGATGCGCACGGACAGGGCGTTATATTTGGGTGACAGCGAGTCGATCGTGTTGTAGCTCTCCTTGTTGGCGAGCCCGCGCACGTCGATGTCCGCGGCGCATATCTCGATCCCGGAAGCGTCCGAGCCCGACGGAATGCCGTCGGGATAGAGCTCGGCCGTGTCCGTCACGGGCAGAACGTCACCGGCGGTCTCTCGCGGGAGAGTCTCTGCGAATTTTGCCTTTTCGTTAAGTCTTGAGCCGATGAATACGGCGATCGCGGTGAGCGCCGCGGCGCAGGCTATAACAAAAAGGATCCTGAGTATCAGTTTTTTCTTTGATTTTTTCTTCGGGCCGGAACGGTATCCGGCGTCGATCCTTCTGTGTCGTCTCAAGCCGATACTCCTCCGTTATTCCATCGCCAGGATATCCGTGTCCTCGGGGAGAGCGAGTTTCCCGAGTATCTCGGCATATCTTGCCTCATACGCTTCGGTGTAAAGGGTTTCATAGAACTCATCGGTAAGCTCGTCGAAATGAGCTTCGATGTAGTCGGGGTCCTTCTCGTATCTTTTCAGAATGCTGTAACCGGAGTCCGTTTTGACGACCTCGCTGACTTCATCAATGCCGAGCGCGAAGGCAGCTTCCTCAAACGCCCTGTCACGCGTGCCGCGCATGATGTAGTAGCCGTCCTCGTTTGCGAACATGAACAGGTCGTTGTTGTATTCCTTCGAGATCTCGTCGAAGTCCTCGCCGTTCCTGATGCGGGCGAGGATTTCTTCCGCACGTTCGAGATCGTCTTCATCGGCATTTTCGTCACCGATGAGGATCTGCTTCACGCGGATGAATCCGTCTCCCTCAAAAAGCGAGCGGAGGTACGCTTCGTCCGAGTATTTTTCGTCGGATTTCACGATCGCCGTAAAGACGAGATCGATCATGCCGTCGTTGACGGTGAGCTCGCGGAAGGTGTCCTCGTCGAGCCCTTCGGCTTCGAGCCCCGCGAGAAATTCTTCTTCGCCGCCGAGCTCGTTTATCATGTTTTCTCTCGCGTCTTCCGCTTCGTAGGCGAGTTCCTTGTTGTCGGGCTTGAAGCCGTAGTCCTCGCCGAGAGAATATACCGTCAGAAAGTTTGCGGCGTAAGAGAGGACCGTTTCTTCAAGCTCGGCCTTTACCTTGTCCTTCGACTCCGATTCCCATACGTTCTCGCCGTAGACCGCTTCGGTGTCAAGCCTTGCGTTTATGACGATATATCTGAACACTCCGGCAGGGAGCTCATATTCTCCGAGACTCGTCGAAGCTTTTTCCTTGCTTTCTCCGCATGAAACGAGAAGGGAAGCGCAGATGACGAGCGAAAGCAGAAGTGCCGATAATCTGACTGTTTTCTTTTTCATTTTCAAATCTCTACGACAGCCGTCACTGCGAGGTGATCGGACTGGTAAGCCATGCCGTCGCTGCACTCGCGGACGTCAAAGCTCTCGCAGGTCATGTCGCCTCTCATATAAACGTAGTCGATCGTCTGCGACGGAGCGTCGACGCCGTATTCGTCCGTAAAGGTGAACTTATCCGTCGTATCCTTTGCCGCGTAGCGCGTGTTCGTGAAGTGGCGGTCGGCGTATCTGATCGGACGGCTTCCTTCAACGTCGTTGAAGTCTCCCGTCAGAAGAAGCGGGAGCTTTTTGCCGAACTTCTTTTTCGCGAATCTGCCGATGATCTTGATGCCTCTGATGCGCGCCTTCGGGCCGTCGCAGTCGAGGTGCGTGTTGATGTACGCGAACTCGTGGCCGTCCGCCTTCGTTCTGAAGCGTCCCCACGTCGTGATGCGGTAGCATGCGGCGCACGGGTCGATGGACTCCACGTCGGGAGTCTTCGAGAGCCAGAAGAATCCGCCCTCGATGAGCTCTACCGTCTCGGGATTGTAGTATATGGGCATAGCCTCAAGGCTTTCCTTCGCACGATATTTGAACAGGCATTTATAGTCTGCGAAATCCTCGTCAAAATATGCTTTCCATCCCGGCGTGACTTCCTGCATGCCGATGAGATCGGGATGATCCCTGCGGAGCACTTCCTTGATACGCGGGCGTCTTTCTTCGTATTTTCCGCCGTGCTTTCCTTCCCAGCACATTACGTTCTGACTGATGACTCTGATTTTCATGTTGACCTCCGATGCTTTCAGTTTATACGAAATCAGTATATCACAACAAGGTGTCCGTGTCAACCGAGCGAGTGTGAATATTTCCCGAAAAAACACGGGTGAAGAAAAAAGTTTTACTTGATAATCACGCGCGTGCGTGTTATAATTAGAATGTAATAAAATACGTCGGCGAGAACGGCGGAAAAAGCAAAGGCGGTTTTTCATTATGGAAAAGAAAATCTGGTTTACAATGTGGAACTACATTGACTTCGAGAACTTCAACCTCGGTATGGTCGAGGACTGGGCGAGATGCGGACTCACCGCGCCCATGGGCCCGAGATTCAACTACTACGGCGACTCGCACGAGGATTATCTGAAGATGCTCGATCTGGCAGACAGTCTCGGCATGAAGGTCATCGTTCAGATGAACGAATTATATCTTGAAAATTATTATGATGGTGCCGAGAAGTACCGTGCGACCGTCAAGGCCGTATACGACGAATTCGGTTCGCATCCCGCATTCTGCGGCTTCTACGTCGGAGAAGAGCCCGACACTCACTCTAACGAAGCATATTTCGAGGGCGTGAAGATCATCAAGGAGGTCTGCCCCGAAAAGATGGTCTACATAAACCTCGGCTCGGTCGAAAGAACGGAAAGAATGCTCCTCAAGGGCGAAAAGTCGGTAAGAGACTGGTGCTGCGATTTCACGAGCTACACGGGCACGGACATCATCGGCTACGGCACGTATTCACAGCTCATGAAAAACGGGATCGGTATCGACGACCACTTCCAGAACATCCACGAGTTCGTTGAGGACGGCAAGAAGGCGGGTGCCGAGATCTGGGCAACTCTTCTTTCGAGCGCACACTACAATTACAGGATCCCGACGGAGGACGATTTCCGTTGGCAGATCAGCACCGCGGTCGCCTGCGGCTGCAAGGCTGTAGTCTGGTTCAAGTGGTATGACAAACTCGTACAGTGCGATTACCGCGGAAGCCCGATCGACGAATTCGGTGAGAAATCGGCTCACTTCTACGACCTCGCAAGAGTACAGAAGAAGTTCAACGTTCACTATGCCGAGCTTTTCGCACGTCTCTCGCACGTCGTGACCTACGGCGTCGGCGTCGGATTCGGCGGATACCTCTACTTCCTGCCCGGACTGTCCGACCTCGTCTCAACGGCTCAGTGCCGTTCCGGACTCCTCTCGTTCTTCAAGGATGAGAACGGTGTCGACTACGCAGTCGTCGTGAACACCCTTCAGGACGAGGCCTGCCCCATCACGCTCACGTTCACGGACAAGGTCAAGCGTGCTGCCAACGTATACTACAACGGCAAGCAGGAGAACGAGATCTTCGTGAGAAACGGCAATACCGGAGACGTCTCCACAGGAGAGATCTGGCTTGCTCCCGGTCAGATGGAAGTAATTAAACTCGGCTGAAAAAATATAATGCCAAACGGCAAAAGGAAAGAAGGACGGATATGAAAAAAACGATCAGAATTCTCGCTGTCATTTTCGCAATTATTCTCATCATCCCGACAACCGTCTTCGCAAAAGACGGGGACATACCTTTTGAGTCCTCCAGATTCATCGACGTAAAAGAAAGCTCGTGGTACTACGACGCCGTAATGTACGTCAGCAACGAAGGACTTATGCTCGGAGTAGATGAAACTCACTTCGCTCCGAAGCAGAACATCACGAGAGCACAGCTCGTGACGATACTGTACAGACTCGCCGGTGTTTCCGACGAAGAAGTACAGGCGATGGCGTCGGTATCTGCCGCAAAGTTCACTGACGTCAAGGCAAGCTCGTGGTTC
This sequence comes from Clostridia bacterium, assembly GCA_024404435.1. Taxonomy (GTDB): domain Bacteria; phylum Bacillota; class Clostridia; order Oscillospirales; family CAG-272; genus RUG11130. The sequence continues at coordinate 7,571 of JAKSPW010000014.1, forward strand.
GCGGGCGCTGTCGGCTGGGCAGTGAACGAGGGCTACGTCGACGGCTATGCGGACGGCACGTTCAAGCCGAACAATCCCGTTAAGAGACAGGAGCTTGCGAAGCTCGTCGTTCTCTTCATCGAAAAGCAGGGACTGAAATCGACCGCCGAGCCGCTGGTCGATAAATTTGCCGATGCGAAGACGTTCCAGTCGTGGGCTGCAGACTATATCGAACAGCTCAGACTCACCGGACTCGTCGGCGGCGACGGCAACGGAAACTTCAATCCGAAGAACTCCGCAACGCGTGCCGAATTCGCTACGATCCTCATGAGATTCCCGAAGGCGGAAGAAGAGGAAGAAAGAGACAAGATGTTCGGCATAATCGAGAATTTTGCCTCCGAGCATCTTTGCAGCGCGCATCACACGCTCCACATCACGGGCCCGAGAGGCTCAGAGCTTACTCCCGAATTCGTCAAGGGAATGCTTCTTGATTTCCTCGGCCTCGACCGCGACACATACGAAGCGATCATCAACGAGGAAGAGATAACCGACGACATCCAGCCGAGGTATTCGGGCTGCGGCAGCGGAACGGGCGCCGGCTCCGACGACTTCTCACTTCAGATCAGGAACAAGCTGACGGGCGAGGAGACGGAAGAGATCCACTTCATCATCCGCTTCACCAAGTACGTTATCGAAACGGAAGACGGCGAATACCTGACGTATCCCGGATTCCCGTTCTGCCAGGATGAAGAGACGATGTACGACAAGATGAGAAACGTCGACTCCATCCTCGACGACGAGAACAGGATCGTATTCACGTTCCAGACGAGATCCTCCGTAACTCCCGAGGCTATCTCCGATCAGATCCTTGCAAAGATCGGACTCCCGAGAGGAATTTACAAGGCAGAGATCAAGGACGTTGACGAGTTCATGGCTGCGATCGCAGGCGAAGGCTCGGCATACGCCGGCAACGGCCATAACATGAAGAATATCGGAGAAGAGAAGATCTCCTTCCGTATCGAAAACCTCCTCAAGGCGGCTTTCTATGAATCCACCAAGCCCAATTCCGATCCCGAAAAGACCCGTGACCTCACCGACTGGTCGGATGAGTACGAGATCGTCATGATCAAGGACCTCACGGACTATGAGTGCAGCCGGAACCAGCAGAGCGGCACGGGCTTCGTATACGACGGTGAGGCTCTTACCGACGCCGATGCTTTCGCGGCATGGCTGAAGGAAAAGACGATCGGCGACGAAGGCTTCTTCGACGTATTCGAAGTCGGAACAAGCTTCGACGACATCAAAAAGGCAGCTGAAGAATGCAGCGAAGTCGACGTTGAAGTCACTGTGGGACATACACCGGGCGCCACCGAAAACGGCGGACTTCCGGACGTATCGAAGACCTACAACTGGACAGTCAACTTCGTTCCGGTGATCGACTACACGACGAAAGACTACGGCACGGCTCCGCAGATCAAGATCGACCTCAAGCACGTTGACAGCGTCACCGTTGACGGTGTCATCGACGAGGGCGAGTACTACAAGGTCGAGACGGAGAACCTCTTTACAGTAGAAAAGCCGAGCAGCGCAGATTATAAGACAGACGTAACGTATTACGTCTCACACTCGAACGACAGAGTCAACTTCGCAGCAGAAGTAACAGCTCCCAAGTTTGAACAGCACATCACTTTTGACGGCGGAAGAGCAGTCGGCGACGACTCCATCATCAACGGTACTTCGTTCGTTCTCACCACGCTCGTTCCGAACGGAAAGAACGTTAACAAGAGGGGCGCATACGACACGCTCGTCTACTACGCGATCTCAAGGTCGACAGACGACGGCTCCTACAATGAAGGAACGTACTCGGGACAGATCGGCGAGCGCTGCGGCCTTTCAGAGCTCAATCCCGTTGAAGGCGTTGATTACGCGATCAGCTATTCCAACGGCAAGGCCGTCGTCGAGTGGTCCGTCCCGATGAATTATTTCAAGGCGGCGGATGCAACGCTTGCAAGCGACTCCGAGATCTACCTCACGTTCGCAGTCCTGAACGGCAAGGGCATAAGTGAAGGTCAGGACTACATATACGGCAAGGGCCTCGGCCAGATGGTACCGTTTGCAAAGGCAACCGATATGATCTATCCCGCCATCCTCGTTCTGAAGGACTACACGGCACCCGCAGGACCGGAAAAGGATGCAATGCTCGACGAAATGATCGAGAACCTCACCGACTACACTGTAGTTGATGATGCTAACAGAATCAGCGTCCAGCTCCCCGGCGGCTCATACTTCAACTACGATAACATCGTTCTTGCAATTATGAAGCAGCTCCCGCTCGACCCCGCTAAGTATGAACTTATCCTCGACAGCGAGGCTCTCCTCGGAAAAGAAGATAACTTCAAGGGCGAAGGCAACGGCAACAGCGTTATGGACTGGGCAGACCTCTCTCTCAAGAATCTTGAGACAGGTTACGTAACAGATCCCGTAACGTACGAAGTCAAGGTCAAGAAGAACCTCGAAGGCGAAATCGGACCTGACAACTTTGAGGAAACACATAAGCCGACAGACCCGATGCACGACGCAGTCGAGAACTTCAACGACATGTATGCATGCTCTGCACACAACTCAGTTGACATCACCGGTCCTATGGGCTCGGGCCTCACACCCAAGTTCGTAAACGACGTTCTCCTCGACCTCATGGGACTCGACCACGAGAACTACAAGGTCAACTTCGACGAGTCGATCATCACCGATGAGGTCCAGCCGAACTATGCCGGTGTCGGCAACGGTACGGGCTGCGGCACGGACCGTTTCGTGTTCTCCGTAACGAACACGTCGACCGGTGAGACGACCGACGAGACTACGGTCAACCACCTCGGATTCACGAAGTGCTATGACGAGACCGAAGACGGATACGTTCCGTACCCCGGATTCGTTCACTGCCACGACGCAGACCCGATGTACAACGTGATAGATGACGTTGAATCCATCCTGAACGCAGATCAGAAGATCGAATTCACGTTCCAGACGAGATCGTCCGTAACACCGAAGGCCATCTCCGATCAGCTTCTTGCAAAGCTCGGACTTCCCGTCGGTATTTATAAGATCGAGATCAATGACGTTGACAACTTCATGCAGGCGATCGCAGGCGAGAGCTCGGCATACGCCGGCAACGGCCACAACATGAAGAACGACGGAGAAGCGAAGATCTCCTTCCGCATTGAGAACCTTCTCAAGGCCCGCTTCTATGAATCCACCAAGTCGAATTACGATCCCGCAAGGGACCGCGACCTCACGGACTGGTCTGCCGAGTATGACATCGTCATGATCAAGGACCTCACGGACTATGAGCTCGCCACCGTTCAGGCGGACGGAACTGAGTTTTCCTGCTTTGGCGACGATCTGACCGACGCTGATGCTTTCGCGGCATGGCTGAAGGAAAACACCGTCGGCGACGCCGGTTTCTTCGACGTATTTGAAGTCGCAACAAGCTTCGATGACATAAAAAAAGCAGCTGCCGATAATGCTCAGATCGACGTGACCGTCACAGTCGGACACACCGCAGCGGCTACCGAGAACGGCGGACTTCCGGACGTTTCGGCATCGCGCACCTTTTCCGTTAAGTTTGAGGAAAAGCCTCCGTACAGCCCTGACGACCCGGTAGTCTACAACATGGGCACGCAGCACGTCGACGAAGCGACGGGACTCAAGGTCTCGCCCGTAATGGAGGTTTCCCACTGGGTAGACGACGGACTCGCAGATCACGGTGACCACGAAACCCGTATCGGCCGCACGAACAGCGGAACGTACATGGCAGTCGTGACCGGCGGCCACTACACCGAAGGCAAGGAACAGAGCGACTATTACCGCTGGGAGGAAGCAGCGATCATCAAGGTCACGGCTGACGGCGTGAAGACGCTCCACACCTTTGAATTCCCCTATACGTCGGCTGCCAACCCGAACGTCATCATCGCCGACGACAGCACAGTCTACGTCACGGTGCTCGCAGACGATAAGCCCGCTTACATGCAGGGCATCGAGGAGACGGCTACCGTCACATACGAGGGCGTATGGATGCAGGTCTTCACGATCGACACCGCGACCGACACAGTAACGGCTTCTCCGATATCGAGACAGCCTTACGAATTCATCAGAGTCCACGGATACGGCTACACGCAGCCCTTCTATGACGAAAAGGCAGGCAAGATCTATGCGATCTATCCCGGCGGAGAAGAGCCCGGATACACGGAATTCTTCACCTATGACATAGAAAAGGGCGAATGGCTCGAAGGCGGCGTCACGAGAATATTCCCGCAGGGCCGCACGAACTATCAGAACGTTTACTCCGACGGCAACGGCGGCATCGTCTTTGTCTGCGGCAGAGGCGGACAGTACGGCACGATCGAGTCGATCGAGGGTGCGAACTTCAACACGAATCCCGAGGGATACACGCTTGACAAGTGCGTCGTCATCCACGTTCCGGACCTCACGGACACGGATTATGACGCATACGAGTTCTATGACACTCTGCCCCCGGATTACTCCTTCAACGCCAAGGGATTCTCCAAGATCTACTCCACGTCCCACTTCAAGGGCGGCTGCACGTATCTCGACACAGAGGGAAGGATACACATCTTCTTCAAGCAGAGCGCTGGCGGCAAGATCAAGACCTATCACTACGTATTCGATAAGAACCTGAATATCGTCAAGGGCGAGCAGTTCCAGTTCCCCACGACAAGCCAGCAGTACAGTCTCAACCTCCTGCAGAACACGGACGGTGTCTACTACCTGCTCGCGTCGAATATGTCCCCGAACTCCACGGACGGAAGAACGCTTAAGCTTGAGATCTGGACGAGCACCGACGGACTGAACTTCACGCGCACGGTAGAGCCCTTCGAGATCCTTGACAAGGACGGAAATACGTTTGCACCCGACAACTTCATGATCGCGAACGTCAGAAGCAGATCGATCGTTGACAACAACGTCCCCGTTCTCTTCTCGATCAACGGTACGTACTATTACTTCGCCATCGAGCTTCCGCACGCTGATGCGGACTCTCTTCAACAGGGCTGATATTCCCGAGGACGGCACGGTTCTGAGAGCTGAAGGGATCTTTACGCCTGACGGCTTCCGCGAAGCCGTCATGGCGAACTTCGGCACGGCTGACGTTGAAGTTCTGAATATGAGCGAGCTCTGCGGCATATACTCTTCATTGCACGTCGGCGAAAAGCGGACGGCGAAGATGACGGTCGCCTTCATGGGCGGACTCATCAGAAAGACCTACGACGTCGTCATCGGAAAGCCGATAGAACTGACCGACCCGATAGAATCGGAAATAGTAATAAAGTGACATGAAAGAAAAAAAGATCTGCGGCGTGTGCGAGGACTGCGAGTACTTCGACTATCCCATCGACGACGAGATAGGAGACAAGATCTGCTGCGCGGAGATGGACGAGGACGAACTCGTAAAGTTCCTGACCGACCGCTCGGCGGGATGCCCGTTTTTCAAGCCTTACGACGAATACAAGCTCGTCGCAAAACAAAACTGACGATCCCTTGACAAAAAAACATAATTGCAGTACAATAAACGGGACATAATATCAGAAAGGCAGAATAATATGGATAACAACGAAACCTTTGATCCCGAGATCTACACTCTGACAGACGAAGAAGGCAACGAGCTGAACTTTGCTCTTATCGGCTCTCTCGAGCACGAGGGCGCAGAGTACAAGGCACTCGTCCCCGTAGACGAAAACGGCGAGGAGACGAGCGAGGAGTACGTCATTCTCAAATGCGGAGTCGATGAAAACGGAGAAGCAGTCCTTGAGACTATCGAGGACGACGAGGAGTTCGACACGGTAGCGGACATCTTCGACGACGAGTTCGCAGATATTTTCTACGACGACGAAAACTGAGTGAAAACCGCCCTGCGGTGTTCGAGTAAACAGCGATAAAAACCCACAAAGAGTAAAAAGGAGCCCGGACTTCGCCCGTGAGGATGCAGACCTCCCTTCACCGCTGCAGCACAGTCTCCGCGGAAAAAGGACGTTGGGAGCACGAACCGGACGAGAGGGCACCATCCTTGCATTAGCAGGGTTTCTTCTCGCTTGAATCGGCATTGCGGGGCATCATTCTTTATTGAGGAAAACAATGGAAAACTTCAGAGGATACTTCAAAAAAGAGAAAAGAGTGTTTCTTGAAAACGTCAGCTACGAGACGGTGCGTCCGGAGGACGCGACGGTACCGACGAGACGGCTCGGCTGCCGCGACACGGTCGTGGCTCAGCTTCTGATGCCGGTGGGAGTGAAGATCATCTTCAACAGACGCCTGAACTTCGAGCCGGAGGCTCTGTTCACTCTTTCCGTTTCCTTCGGTACGATGCTGCTCTTCGATCCGGAACGGCGCGATGAGGTCGCGTGGAAGGACGTCAATCTTGTGAACGAATGCACGGCGGCGTATCCGGAGGTCATCGCCGAGATGGCTTCGCGTACGACGCTTCTCGTCTCGGAGATCACCTCTGCGGCAGGCGGGATACCGCTGATCACACAGGTCCCGCTGAAAAAAGACGAGAAAAAGAGCGAAAGTGAAGATAACTGAGTAAAAGCCCTCGCGGATGAGGAAAGAATAAAAAAACACCTGTCGGAATGGTATAGCCGCATAAGGATGTTTTTGCGATAAGAAAACCCGCCGAAAAGGAA